>CAIYZI010000468.1 GCA_903930665.1 uncultured beta proteobacterium | reverse complement strand
GTGTGGTAAAGTTTCCAGGAGTTCCAAAATACTGATCACTACCCAGTATCCAACACCAATTGATATTGTTTTTATACGGTGATGATTGATAAAGATTCCAACCATTTGCTAATTCGGGATTAGGACTCGTAGAAGCATAGTAGTCAAAAGCCCAATAATTTAGATTTGCTGCTGAAGCCATAATGATCTCTTGATCCATATTGGCTTGTGTACCATTAGATGAGATTTGAAATTGATTTTGTACAGTTGAAAACCATGGAGCACGGAACTGCCATGCAGAAGGTGATAATGAATTTTGTGCATTTCTCGCTGCAAGGAGTTGACTGTACCACGCATCCCAACGAATAGCGCCAACAATAGGGCCTCCCGCAGCACTTGATGGATTAATAAGTCCCGCATAGGCCAGAAGTGCAGAAGCACCTGTGAGAAAATTTCGTCTATTAATCATTCACCTGTATCCGCTACCCAATGGCATCCCAGTACGTTTCCGACCGCTGTTGATGCGTTGCCTGTGAATGACAAACTAAATCCTGTCGTCGTCGAGTTGGACGCGGTTCCCGCGCCGCCATTTGCCCCGACCGTCTCATCTCGGCAATTACTATTAGCTACCCCACCATCCGGAGCATAAAATGACATTGTTGGGGCGACAAGCATCGGACTACCGAATGTGACTTGCTGCGCTCTTTGCGTGGCCGTTCCTGTTGCAGAGGCTAGAAACTGAAGCTCGCCTGTATTGGCAGCCGGATCCGCGCCGCCAGATGGAGGAACGCGAGTACCGACAACAAAACTCTTGCGGTAACGCGCGAGGGCGCGGGTCAATTCAACTTCATACGGCGGCGGCTGATAAGGGTTAGTCAGGTAGTTAAGTGTTCCAGCCCTAACACGAAATCCAGAAATGATGAGTTGACCGCCAGCCGACGCAACCATATTCGACCCGGTGGACGCTTCGTAGACTTGCGCGCTCTGCCATGCGTCAAGTGTTGACGTTTGGTACGTGCTGCCGTGACCAAGGGAGATACCAACGTTAGCAGCGACGCCGGTATAAGTAGGTTGCGACCAATCGCTCGCGCTTGTCTCTCCAGGAACAGGGATCGATGAACAGACAATCGACCCAGATGCAGGAAGCGAAATGGCGTGGACGAATGATCTATACGTGTTAGTCCCGAAATTATTCATGTACACAGAAGCAATGAATGGATATGTCAGAGACGAGTTACCCTGCAAGCAAATATCTATAGTGATCGGTGCAGCATTAGAATTTCCCCATCGAAGTCCAGCCATATCTAAACCGCTTAACTTTGCTAAAAATTCAAATCGAGACGAAGATGTAATTGTTTGCGCGGAACTAACCGATACGCTTCCTGCTTGTGGATAAAATGGCCCTGCAACGACACTAGACCGTTGGTAAGTTATTTGACTTCCTGTAGAAGATACACCAAACCAACAATCTGTAGCACGAGTTGATCCAAAAACAGTCGCACCACCTTCACCAATCTGATCAATACGGAAATCAGCATTACAATTCAAAGTTTGACTGTCACCAAATGATTTAATACGATTACCAGCTATTTCACACGTACCATTTGATCCACAATCAAGATTGACGCCATAAGTTGAATTTCCTATTTTAGTTGGCCCCGCCGTTGCTGGAGTAAGTT
>CAIYZI010000467.1 GCA_903930665.1 uncultured beta proteobacterium | reverse complement strand
TCGGCTTTCTAAGACTGTCAATTCATGCGCCTTGAGTATCTGGGTCAATATGTAAGAAAACTTCGTAGCATCGCTTATAGGCAGTTTTCCAGTTCTTGCTTCTCGATAGACTTTTGCCATTTCTCTTCTGACATCTTCACAGGTAGCTAGGTTTATTTTGGGGGTAGAAGAATCAAGAACTTCAATTGGCTCTAGGACTTCCAAAGAATTTTCTGTGCTTAATGAATTCATGGATTCTAATAATTTGCCATTTTTAGAAGATGATCTTGAAGTTCATAAAGTGGTGCGTTGGTGGGCAATATGACTTTATATTTTTTTCCTAGACTGACTAGTTTTTCTAGCTTTTGGACTGAGTTATTTTCTTTTACTAATTCTCTTATTAAGGTTTTATCTAAGGGATCTATAAGGATTCGTATCTTATCCACGAGTGGGGTGCAGTTCTGTTGATAAGATGGCTCAATCCTGTCAACAGGATGACCCACTCTTAAAGGGATAGCATCACTAGGACTGCCAGCAATCGCATCCTCAGGAGGGCTTGGAATATTAATTGCATAGTTTGGCGTGTACCTACCTCCTTTTGCGTTCTTAGTAGCGGATACAAGTCCTAAATTTTTAAGAGTTTTCATGTGCGCAGTTGTTTGACTGCTAGATTTTTCAATGCATCTTGCTAGGGTCGCAATAGATGGGTTGCATTGATGCGTTTCATCATTATAAAAATCAGCTAGCGATATCAAAAGTAGCTTCACAGCAGATATGGCTCTTGGTGATATTTCACGCTCATTGACCTTGGCATATTCGCCCAAAGAAAATGACAATATTCTTGCCTGCAATATCCAGCTCATATATTTACCGTCCCTGATTTAACAAACTTGCAATACATGCAACTGACCACAGAAGTCTATTTCCTATTTTTATTGGCTTGACGCCAAAGGCTTCGCCACGAAGGCTATGCTCTTTTCGGATTGTTTGTATGGCTTTAGAAATTACCTGACTGAATTCAGCCGTAGTAATAAAGTCACGGGACTTAGCTACTTCGGCTAAACCTTTTGGAATGGATGCTTCGTGATGGGCGTTCATTTTTTCAACCTACCTTTGCGTTGCGATAGATTGAATCTTGCCAAAGGCATTCGGATGATGCCAGTTAATGCACTCTCATTTTCCGATTGATTGAGAGTGAAAGTTTTAGGGTATTACCCTTTAGGATCTCTAATCTTAGAGATGATTTTAGAAAAATTTGATAAAGACATCTTGCCAATGATTTCTTTAGTTCCCTCATCGCCAAAAAGAACCTCAACCTTTTCCGTTGGTCTTGATGAAATTAGCTTGGCTAATTTTTTATCCCTATCTTGAGTTTTAGAATTTTGTGAACCGGCTTCTCTGCCGGACTTAAATACCTGTTTACGCAGCAGATCTTTCCGTTCTACTTCCACTAATCTAGCTTGTAAGGCAGGCTTTAGAACAATATGCCCCAATAGGGCGTCAGGATCTTCCAATGCTTTAATTTTCGCCCTGACACCATCAGGCAGATTAATCAATCCCCAACTTGGTTCTATGGCTAAATGCTCCTCCTTGCTTAACTTCTCATAGCTAATGGCTATCAAATCATTTTCTAAAGGCGTGACGGTAATCTTCTCCACAATGCGATGAAAGGCTTTTAGTTCACCGCCTTTTAGTTCTGGTAATGGTTGGGGCTTGAACTTCTCCCAGAGTGCTTGCTGTTTAGCGCTAAGGCTCATGCCACCACCCGTAAGCCAGCAGTCCCCTCTTGGGGCTGAGGGATACCAGCTTCATCAAGAATAAATTTTTCAATCCTAGAGTGCCAAAGGCGCAATAAATCAATTGGTCTTCTACGATAGTGCTTCTCTGCGATTGCTGAAGGTTTATGCCCCATGATCTGCGCTGATATGCCGGCAGGACACTCAACCCATTCAGCCAATGTGCCGAATGATCTACGCAAGCCGTGGATAGATATGTCAGGCAAGCTAGTACTTTCTAAAGCCTGATTGTGAGCAATGCGAGGTTCTGTAATTCGCTTACTTTTAGCCGTGGGACTTGGGAATACATATTCATTAACCCTTTTTAAATTTCCTAAAAGCAAAGCCACATAGGGGGTGACGGGTATTTGGCGAGTACCTTCAACCTTATCCCGAATAATCGCTGTATTCCATACCAAGTCCACATCCTCCCACTTCATGCCAGCCAATTCGTTGCGTCTTGCACCTGTCAAAAGGAGTATTTGCAAGTAGGCTTTAATAACTGGGTTTTGAATCTTAATAACGGCATCAAACCAAGTCTTGATCTGCTCTTTTTGCAAGCAATCATCTTTGGCTTTCTTTGCGGGTAGTTCTCTAGTCAGCCTGTCACACACATCTAGGTGAACCACCTTTTGATAAGTCGGATGATCCCCACACCAAGTAATAAAAGCTTTTAGGGCAGACAAGGCTAGGCGGGTTCTTGCGGGGCGCTTGGTTACTTCACTCTTTAACCACACTTCAACCTTTTCACGGCTAAGTTCATTTAACGGCAATGCCAGCAATGGACGAAGAATTCCCGCTTCTTTGATTTTGGCTTGGTTCTTCTTTAGTCCACGAGTTATCTTCTCGCCCCCTTCTCTTGCCATGTCTTTATGATCAGCCAAGTGACGATCACCCCAATTTAGCTTACGGGCAAGGATATATTCATCCCACACTACTAATCCAGCGATTCCTTTGATCCGCTTTGCTTTTGCCTTTTCGTCAATTTGCGCCCTTTCATCTCTTGGATCGACACCTTTATCGGTCAGGACTTTTAGGCGTCTTGCTTCAGCTTGAGCGTCTGGGATTGACCAAGAATCGGTCTTGCCAATCGTGATCCGTAAATTCTTGCCGTTGAACCATGTTTCAAAGATGAATGACTTATTACCCTTTGGCGTTAGCAAGATACCCAGATTAGGGGTTTTAGCGTCCCAGTGATAGGTAATTTTTGGCTGTCCTTTGCCATCAAGATCGCATTGCAACCCTGCTATACGGCTCACAGTGAGGTTTAACTTAGAGTTGGTCACATTTCCCCTATAAATCAAAAATCGTGGTCATGTCGTGATTTTATTTCAATTTAGGGGCATTTTGGGGTATTTAAAGAAATTCTTTAAAGCCCGGTATTTGTTGGGTTTATCCTGTATTCATAAGGATTTT
>CAIYZI010000466.1 GCA_903930665.1 uncultured beta proteobacterium | reverse complement strand
CTTTCGCGAGAAGCATCACTTTCAGAAGAGAAGCCAATTGTGCTGACGAAGAGCAGAATAAAAAAGGCAATTTGACATGGCCAATTTGACAATAAACCGTGATGATTTTTCAGGTGAAAGGGTCGCATCGTTATTGAGTCAGTTTTTGATTTATTCTGTCTATGGAGATGACTCGGCCAAATAATATTTTAGTTGCCGCCGAATGCCGACCCAATGCCCCCCCCACCGGCTACCGCGAAGCAGACAGCCAAAATGAAGCAGCACCCGTCCGGACACATTTTGAGCAAGGTGAATTTTGAGTCTGGCAATGGTCATTTTTGACGGTTGTTTGTTTCGTTTTAAGATTTCTGGTTCGGATGACGACGCCAGGACTTCCCCTCAGCCGCGCCGATGCCCGCCGTGATGCTGTCGTCCACACAAACGACACGAATCGATTGCTTGTAATTTATAGGGTTGAGCCGGGTCGCGGCGACTGGCAGGTCCGTTGCAAACGAGCAACAAGCGAGCAAGGCAATGACGATGGATGAGTATGTGGATTTGATCATTTTAATTTTATAATGCCGGATCTACAGGCGGTAGAATCTTCTTGGCACCGAGTTGTCATAACTATTTTCATTTCGCTAATTCCGCAGTAAGCCCAGCAATTCCCAGCACACCTTCGCTGCATACGGCGCGAAATTCGATGGATTCTAGGATTTGGGTTGGATCGCAAGAAACCTCCAGCGCCGTGGCATGAGAGACACACAGAGCTGGGTTTGCAAAACCCAGGGTATTCGGTCTGATACTGCCGAATGGAACCGATATGCCTTCCAAGCTGAATACCTGATACATCGCATCGAGATTAAATGGTGGAATGAGTGATGTCACAGCCTTGCGACCGCCGGCATAGTGGAGAACGATTTCCCCGTTAGGAATGTAGTTTCCCATGGGATGCACATAGGCGTAAAGCAACGGCCAGATGCTCTTGCACCGCATTCCCACGGGAATCACTGCCCCACCCGGCACCGGATAGGGTTGCCAGCTTGAGAGGACCAGAAGATTTTTAGGAGGCGTATCGGAGTCGGATGGCTTCCGTCTTGCAATTAAAAAACGGAGGCCATTGGCCGCATCCAAAATTGATGGTGTCGGCGGCATGTCCAACCGGGGATTTTTCCACCAATAATAAAGGGGCATAGGCGCGTCGAGATAACCAAATATAAAGCTAAGGTCGCCGAACTCCTCAACGGTTTTATTGTAGACACTGGAGAGGTCAAATAACACCAGCCGTTTCCGTTGTTCCTCCGTCAGCGGAATGATGGGCCGTTCCACCCGCTTTCCGTCTTTATCCATGAAGATGGGTTGAGTTTTGGAAGGCTGGGGAGGTGTGACGGGGTCACCTATTGTTACCGTCACGACGGATTCTTTCTCCGCCGGGGTGAATACTTCCGGGCCGGTCAGATTGCCAAGCACTCGCTTCACCACTGGTTTTGGGGTGTGGATTTTGAAGGTCGCCTGATTCCCTTTGCGGTGATACTCATAGCTGATGTCCGGCGAGTGGATGCTGGCTTCTGTCCAATCCGACGGGAAAGCGGGGCAAATATCAATGCGCCCGTTTTGCAACGCGGGTTCGATGCCGAATAATCCGCGAATGGCGACGTGCAAATACGGATCGGCAGAGTCCACATCCTCCAAGTCACCTGATCCAGCGCCGTGATTGGAAATCGCCATCTGAATACCGGGCGACTCGCACTTGAATGCCGACATGACGGCAGTTTTCAGGTAAGGCCACCATAGATCTACGTCACCCGACTTGAGACCCGCCAGCACGGCCAAGCAGGTGTCACCGGTGGGAACCCATTGAACGCTCCAGCGGATTGGATACCAGTCGCTGCATGACAGCAGCTTGACGCCTGGTTGGGGTTCAAAGCCGTAATGCGATTCGAGCCAGCGCATGGCGCTGCGACCTTGTTGCGGCGTCAGCAGGCCGGCGTTGATGGCCAGATATTCATCCCAGATCTGCGGATGTCCGCGCCACAAGTTGTCGGAACCCACCATACCAAGCCGACCGTCACGCCACAGTTCGGTGAATATATTCTTTCGTGAAAGTTCTGCCAGATCGCGATATTCCAGCTCGGCGGCGGCATCCCCGACCACGGCGGCCATCTGCGCTGCACGATCCAGCATCGCCCAAGACATCGCGCTAGGGGTTGGAGCCTTTGGCCCTTTTCCACCAGAGTCGCTGTTCCAATATTCGTAGTAGTCGCGAAACAACCCATCCCCAGCCGGATCGTTCTCCTTGCGCTGCCAACTGACGGCTTTGCGCACGACAGGCCAAAGATCTTTCACGAACTGTTTGTCGCCAGTCCAAGTGTAATGTCGCCAGACATGATCCACCCAGTATGGCGTGTTATTCTCGGCAAAGAATCCTGCCAGAGAGGGAGAAACCCAGCCAATGGCACCGCTATCGAGTTGCTTGACTCCGTAGAGTCGTAAGCATTCGTCTAGTGCCCGGTGATCTCCTCCCCACTCCTTGCCATACCACCCCGTGGAGATGTGCGAATAATTTTGCCAAACTTCGCTCAGGAAAAGCCCCGGCCCCTTGCGGTGATATTCGCTGCGCGCACGTTCCCAGTTGATCAATGCATTGAGATGCGGGTCGGGTGTGCGGATTTGAAACTCAGCACGGCGGCTGTCCCATTTATCGCACGTTTTTTTTAAGGCGTCGGCAGGCATCGCCATCAGATCCTTGAACCGGCGTTCAGGTCCTAATGCCGATTTGATGTAACAGTCGAACCATGACTGCTTCATTTGATCTCGGATTTCGGGCCACGCATTCGCCATGGGCGTGTCCAAGCGGGACATCATCTGCTTGGCAAGTTGCTCGTCGTAGGTAGTTGCCCCCCAAACAGCGACAATGTTGTATGTTGTCTTTGGCTTGGCGGTGAATTCCGCCTGCTGGCCAAATGGGGCCGGAATAACACGCCCCTCGCAATCGACATCGCATCCCGCCAAAACAAGGCCGTTGGGAAGATTGGTTTCCGTAATCCGCACTTGCCGGCCTTGGATTTGAACCAGATTTGAGTTTTTATCGGTGGGCAACCACCAAATACCCCCGAACTGCCAAACCAAAGAAACCGCGCGATCAAATTTCACCTGGCAAATCATCCCGTTCGAGTCTGGAGCCGGAGCGACAAGGATTTCTGCTTTCCAGGTTCCATCCGGAGCTGTCACTTGATAGTGAGTGTAACCCGGTCGGAACGAGGTGGTGACAGTTTTTATCTCATCCATCCAAAGAGTCTTTCCATCAGGGGTTGGCACGCCCAAACGCAGCGTCCCCAGACAGGGAGGCGCAGCGGCACCAGCCTGGGAATCTGGACGCGGCCAGAGCGGAAATATCTTGTCTGCAATGTAACAGCCAAAACCATCACTGGTGTTCATACGAAAAATGGGCGCGTCGCCAGTCGTGAGCCGGTTCTGGTTCTGGATGATCGTTCGATTGAACTGACGCAAACTCCCAGAGATGCGGTAGCCGCCATCCTCAATTGGATCATACGCCGACTGGATGTCGCCCCAGCCGTTTTGAACGGACATCTCCGGCGAGTGACCCAAGAGCACGCTTTGGTCAACATTTGTCATTTGAAGCGGCTTCAATGGCGCGGGAAGCAATGTAACCATTGGTGTCACCACCCGAAGACTGTCAATCTGGGCATTCCGATCGAGCTTCTCCTGTTGATTGGAGGCCGTGCCCACGATTAGTGGATTTTGAGGCGCCAGATGCCAGACAATGAGGGCGTTTAGGTTGGCCTGATTTTTATCTGGCAGATTCTGCTGGATGGTCAAGGTCGAGCTGGTGGCTACAAACTTGCCCACCACATAAACATTGTCGCCCATTTGAAAAGTGGCTGACATGTTGGTTCCGTCATCTAGCGCCTGAAAGTTGACGGTTCGATTGGTGCTGACCCAGCGATCATCCAAGGCAAAAAATTGAACCGCATAAGGCTGGCCAACAACGAGATTTTTTACAGTAATAATCCGGCTCGATTCTTGACACCAGTTAGCTTGATTCAGAACCGCATCGAAGTTTGCATTGCCAGTAGTGTTAGGCAAGAACGTGCCGTCGAAATGTCCGTTATAGTTAGGAATGCTGGCCACGGAACCGTCTGCTTTGAAATCAATGGTTTTACCGTTGCGCAGGGTGACAATCTCCTTGGTCCCACCGAAAACCGCAGCACCAGCAATTGTGCCGGGCTGGTTTAGAGCAGTTTCCGCAGATTTGATGGGCACCGGAGCCTGCCAGACCACCCGCAGCGGCGCCATATCCATTGAATTGCCAATGGATGGTTCCGGTGCCGAATTCAGGATATTTGACACCAATTCACCGATCAGCACCGACGTTGGACGATTCTGTTTGGCGGCCATGGCATCGAGTTGCTCATACTGACGCAGGGTCAAGCCGCCCTTAAAACTAACTTCGCAAATACCAGGAAGATCCAGCCATGATTGCCGCGCCTTTTCTAATTGTTCAGCACTCATACCAAATGACTTGAGCAGGCCCAGCGCCATGACTTGGTTGCCTAGCGCATTCATGTGGATGCCCTCAACTGTCAGGACATTACCGCGCTTAGATTGTGCTCCTCCACCAAGGGCGATCACTGCCGCCTGCTCGTCGGCATTAAGATCTGCCAACAGGCACTTTTTTTCCTTGGCTAGTTGCCGCAAAAACGCATTGTAGGGCAACATTTGCTGGTTTTTCTTTTCTGCCGGGTCTTCACCGATCATAGTGGCCGTGAGAATTGCGACCTTTATGTTTGCCGCCTGGGCCTTTTCGACGATTTTCGTGATGTTCTGCTTAAACTGCTCGAGGGGCAAATCAGACCACACATCGTTCACGCCACAGCTAAGAGTCATCCAGTCGGGCTTGTAAGCAATCACATCTGAATCTAGGCGGGCGAGCATATGATCTGACCTGTTGCCACCAATTCCGGCACCGATCATCGTAGCCTTAATATCGTTGGCCGCCAACCCCCGGATGACCTGAGTGGCATAGCCCGAAGGCGCAGCGCCCATCTGGGTAATTGAATCACCCAGAAAAACGATCTTCTGGCCATCACGGATGAGAATATCACCAGCATGAGCGTAGAATAAACATATAGTCAGCAAAAACGAAATCAGTGTGAGTTTGTTTCGAGCATTAATCATGGTGCAACGCTTTGATATTCGTGTGATGGAATGGACTACGGTGTTTGTGCTTGATGGGATTCAGCGGCGAGGGCCTTGGCCACCATTTCGGCGAGCAGTTCCGATGTCGCACGATTTTGTTTTGCGGCCAGCGCATCGAGTCGTTCATACTGGCGTAAAGTCAGGCCGACTTTTGCTTCACAAATATCCGGTCGGTCGAGCCATGAATCCCGCGCTTTCTGAATCTGCTCTGAACTCAATCCCAAAGTCTTGAGGATGACAACTCCCAAGAGCTGATTTCCCAGTGGATTCAGATAAACGTAGTCAGAGACTAGAAGCACTTTGCCACGCTTGGAATGTGCTCCACCGCCAGCAGATACAACCGCTGCTGGCATATCAAAATCAGCGAGCTGGCACTTCTTATCCTTTGCCAGTTGACGAAGGAAGCCGTTATAGGCCGCGATGCGTTGGTTGAATTGATTGGCCGGATCCTCATCAGCCATGGTAGCTGTCGCAATCACAACCTTGATGCCCGCCACCTGGGTTTTCTCCACAATTTGGGCAATGGCCTGTTGATATTGGTCCAAACTATGTTGGGCCCAGGCATCGCTTACCCCGCAATTGAGAATCATCCAGTCTGGTTTCTTTACGATTACATATTCATCCAAGTGGGCAAGCAACTGTTCGGAGGTGCCGGCGTTCCCGCAAAGGATCATTTCCGCTTTGACTCCGTTTGCCTCAAGTCCACGCATTACTTGTTGCGCATAGCCGGTGGCGCTCCCAGTGGTGACGACGTCGCCAAGGAAGGCAACTTTCTGGCCATTCTTGATGAAAATGTTTTCCTGGGCCAAGCAAGCTGCGCCCCCCCAGATATAGACACTGAATAAAACCGTCAACTTAAATAACATTTTTGCTTTCATTGTATTTTACAAATGTTAATTCATTGCTTTATTAAGGTATATTCAAGGAAAACAACGTCATCTGCGGAGATAGAAATCGGCTGATTTAAAATGAATTCTTCTTTTGTCCAAATATTGCGGAAGCGGTAGTTGCCCTCGGTTAAGCCCATATTTTTTAAGGTCGGTGTGTAAATGCCTGGTTGCTTTTCGTTGCGATTGAACACACCGACCCATCCCTGTCCTGGCTTGCCGTTCTTCGGGGTCCGCCATACCTCCACGGGTTGCTGTTCACTTTGCAACGTGCCGCTGATGCCGTTCTGGTCGCAGGCGAGGAGGTCGCGGTCAGTGATAAGGTCAATCACGCGCTGCTCTGTGCGGATCAGGTCGCCGCCCATGAACAGAGGCGAGGCGGCCAGGGCGCGCATGGTGAGGAAAGCGTGCTCCTGCAGCTGGGTGAAATGACACGGGCGGAAGAACACCGCATCGAGATTGGTTCTGCTAACTTCCTCGGGCGTCAGCTTTCGGCGCCAGTCGTTCCCCACTGGATCAATCATGCCGGCCAGCGTGCCCAAGCAGAGCATATCCATGTCCGGCCAAAACCCGGGTTCCG
>CAIYZI010000465.1 GCA_903930665.1 uncultured beta proteobacterium | reverse complement strand
CCTCAACACCATTCTCAGCGGTTCCAACAACTTGAATACGCGAATCATTATTTAGATAAGACTTAATAATGTGGAGCTGTAAAATTGAATCCTCAACCAATAGGACCCTGACCGGAGAAGACTCATTATTATTTAACATTATTTATGTTGCATTCTCAGATAAATTTTGCAATGGAATCCAGTAAGACGGTTTGATCAAAATCAGATTTAGATATATAGGCATCTGCACCAGCTTCCAGACCTTTGCGTCTATCTTCTTCTGTGGCTAGAGAAGTCACCAAGATAACAGGTATGTCTGAAAATTTCTTACTTGCCCTAATCTTCCGTGTCAGTTCTAAACCATCCATATTGGGCATCATAATGTCAGAAACTATTACATCAAATAGTTTTGTTGCAAGAATATTCCATGCGTTTAAACCGTCTACAGCAGCTGTAACTTCATATCCTGCCGCTTCCAAAATTCTCTTCTCTTGAATGCGCGTTACGATACTATCCTCAACCAGCAATAAAGATTTAACTGTAGAAGTATCTGTGACAGGATTTATTTTCTCTGTATCTGCAATTTTTTGATGGGGCTGGTAAACATTTTTTGCAAGATCGCTTGCATTGAGAACAGTGCACACCTCACCAGAATCCAAAATAGTTACCCCTAAAACATTGCGCAACCTTTTAATTGGGGTGGGTGCCGGCTTTAAAACAATCTCTTCCTCATTGCCCAGCTCATCAACGATCAAGCCATAACTATATTCACCAACTTTAATCACTACGCAAATTAATATGCTATTGGGATTAATGGGTCTGGCTGGGCGATCCAACAACGAGCCCAAGCGATTTACAGTAATCACTTCATCATCGTGGTAAAAACATTGCCTGTCTTCGCGAATCAGTAATTCATTAGACTTTAATATTTTTGAAAACTGTATAGCCTCGCAGGGTAGGGCGTAACTTTCACCCCATTCACGAATAATCATTACACGAGTTGAGGTTAATGACACTGGCAGATTTAAGGAAAAAAGCATTCCTTTCCCTGGCTCAGATTCGATTTGAAGTGTGCCGTGCATGCGCTCAACTGCTGATCTCACTACATCCAAACCAACCCCACGGCCTGATATATCCGTAATCATTTTGTTAGTAGAAAAACCAGGAGTCATTAATACATTCTTTAGCTGCACATCATCTAAAGTCGCGGCCTGAATCTCAGTATAAAGATGGCGTTTGACAGCTTGATGGCGTATAGCCTCTAAATCTAGACCACGACCATCATCATGTACATCAATCCTAATGTGATTGGCATCTTGACTAACTTTTACTAGTATTGTTCCAACGGCTGCTTTTCCAGACTTTAATCGATCTTCAGGCAACTCAATACCATGGTCTATGGCATTTCGCAGCATATGCATCAATGGAGCCTTCATCTCCTCGATAATTCTCTTGTCGGCAACTGTTGTCTCTCCACTGAACACTAAATCAATTTGCTTTTTTTCTTCGGCCGCAAGATCGTGGACCATTCGAGGAAATTGCTCTAATAAGCCCGAAATGGGTAGCAAACGCAAACCTCGAATACCATCTTCAATCTCCTCGGTAATAACGCTTAACCGACTAGCATCTTCAGCTAATTTAGAGCACATTAATTGGGCTTCTTTAACCCACTGTTCAGCAGGAATTTTCCCAGCATCAAACTTGCCAATCAAGTCGTTAAACTCACCCTGAAAACGTAAAATACGACTTCTACTAACGACCAATTCACTTGTCTGACTAAGTAAATAGTCGAGTTTTTTGGCATCAACCCTTAGAGTGTCAATATGAAATTCAGAGGCTATCGGCGCTCCCTTGGAGATTGATTCAACCTTGGGAATTTCAGTGTTCTGAATAGGTGAGAAAATTTTAATATCTTGAGCAGATTGCGTGGGTTGAATGGGTTGGGTGGGTTGAGTAGGTTCAGTTTCAACAGATATCGGCGAAATTACAGGCTCACCTTGGGACTCTTTAATTGCATCAACTCTAGATTCTCCGAGGGCATCGCTAATCAAAAGACGAATGTGGTCTAAGGTGGCCAGTTGGGGTTTAATCACATCAGCGGTGATGATTATCTTCCCACTACGAGCATCACCCAACATATCTTCAACAGTATTTGCAAGGTCCTGTATCTCAATAAGACCCAGCATCCTAGCTGCGCCCTTAAGACTATGCGCCTCACGAAAGATCTCTTGAATTAGGGGTTGATTTTCAGGAGTTTTTTCAAGCTGAAGTAAGCCTGCATCTAGTTTTTGTAAATGCTCTTGACTCTCTATTTTAAATAGGCCTCGCAGCTCAATATCTTCAATCTTTGGCATATGCCACCACTAAACCATTGTACGAAGGTGATCGGCTACTTTAACTAACTCCTCGATCCCAGTTCTGGCATGAGAAGTTCCTTTCATCATTTCTTGAGATCCGCTGTTAATATTTTGCATTGCCTCATTAATCTGCACTAGTGCGGCCGCCTGCTGTTTGCTGTTTAATAGAACTTGTTGTGCATTTTGAAAGACTCCTTCAGAGAGTTTGCGTAACATCTCAAAAGCATGGGCAGCCTGTTGCACATTTTCGGTTGCCAGATGGGTTGTTTTTGTGCTGTCTTCCGCTGTCATAACCATGGTGTTTGTAGACTTTTGAATATCAATAACAATCTGACTTGCTTTTTCGGCAGACTGCTTGCTTTGATCAGCCAGTTTGCGAATTTCGGTGGCGACAACGGCAAAGCCTTTACCATGCTCTCCTGCACGCGCGGCTTCTACAGCAGCGTTTAAGGCCAACATATTAGTTTCCCCAGCAAGCTCTCCTACTAAT
>CAIYZI010000464.1 GCA_903930665.1 uncultured beta proteobacterium | reverse complement strand
ATTGATATCGCCAACGTTTGCACCAACTATTAGCACATCCTGCTTTACATCCTTAGACAACTTCTTAATAGCGCCAATAATGGCCTCTTCCGAAGAAACAGTATCAGACTTAATAAATATTTTAGTCTTTACCGCAGAAGTATCGCCAGTATCATTATTTAAAATATTAGTTGCAACTTTATCGACCACCGCTTCAAATTTAATTTTACGATATTCCAACTCAGAGACAACACGCAAATAATCACCCGAGCGAGGCAAAGCATCAAATCCGGCTATCCCCACAGGAATAGATGGTCCAACCTTTAATAAACCACTACCAGTATAATCTTTAAGTGAAGTAACCTTGCCAGCAGTATTACCTGCTATAAAAAAGTCTCCCACTTGCAAATACCCATGCTGAGCAATAAAAGTTGCCACCGGGCCACGACCTTTTTCAACTTTTGATTCCAAAATATATCCACAAGCCGGAATGTCCAAATTAGTCGTTAACTCCATCATCTCGGCCTGCAAGGTAATCATGTCAATTAACTCATCAACATTGGTCCCCTCTTTAGCAGATATTTTTACTATAATAGTCGAGCCGCCCCATTCTTCCGGTGTCAACCCGTATTGAGATAATTGAGTCTTAACGCGTTCTACTTGAGCATCGTTAGCCTTGTCAATCTTATTAATCGCCACAATAATTGGCAAACCAACTTCTTGCGCCTGGCGAATCGCTTCAACCGTTTGTGGCATAACACCATCATCGGCTGCCACCATTAATACCGCAATGTCGGCAAACCTTAGGCCTCTTTTCCGAATTGAAACAAAAGCTTCATGGCCGGGAGTATCAAGAAAAACCACTGCTCCATTTTTGCTCTCTACGCGATAGGCGCCTAAATGCTGTGTAATTCCGCCTTTTTCTTTTGCCGCAACACGCGTTTTACGAATATAATCTAGCAAAGTAGTCTTGCCATGATCAACGTGGCCAATCACAACTACCACCGGAAGCCTGTTCTTATCTCCCTTGATTTCGCTCGTAGCGCTAGCACCAACCGTAGCATTTTCCGGCTCTAAAACAGATATCTCAAAGTGTTTGGCTATACCGACCACCTGGCTCTTTGTTAAAAGCTGATTAATATTGCAAACAACCCCTTGCTTAAGCAAGAAAAGAATCAGACTACTGGCCGAGACGCCCATTAAATCGGACAACTCGCACAACAACATCGGCGCTGCAATAATTTTCTTGGCACCCAAAGAACTTTTTTTTATCTCAAGATCAGGCTTGGGCTTGTAAAAAGCCTCCTCGTCTGCAGTCTCAACAAATGGCTTCGCCATTGTTTTATTTAATTTCTTATCTATCACCTTGTTACCAACATTTTCCACTTTTTTCTCTGGTTTTTTTACCAAAAGAAAACGATCTTCCAAATATTTAATTGCATCTTCAGACAAAACAGACATATGACTGCTAAAATCAAATCCACCCTCTTCTAGCGCGCCAAGAACCTCCTTGGTTACCTTATCGTACTTTTTAGAAAATTCATAAACACGCATCAAATTACTCCTAGTCTACAATTGAAGAATCGCCAGCATTTTCTGCAATATCAATATCGACACCCGTTAACTTAGAAGCCAAAGAAATGTTCTGGCCTAGCCTGCCAATTGCAATCGAACGCTGATCTTCATCAAGCCACACCCTTGCGCGATGATCAAGAACCTCGACCCTATTGACCTTAGCAGGTTTTAAAGCGTCCTGAACAAATTTCTCAAGCGAATCACTCCACAGCACAATATCAATTTTTTCTCCGCCTATTTCTTTTAAAATAGGTTTAATTCTAGCCCCACCAACACCGACACAGGTGCCAACTGGATCAACATTGTCATCATGAGAAGCAACAGCAACTTTTGATTTATACCCAGCAATTCTAACTACTTTTTTTATTTCAACCAAACTATCAAATATTTCTGGAACCTCTAACTCAAATAGCTCAGCCAAAAATTCGGGAGAGGAGCGATCTAAGATCAATTGATTTTCGCCACGCGGCTCGACCAAAACCTCTTTCAAAAGAGCCCTAATTGGGTGACCAGGCACATATTTTTCTCCAGGAACAGAAAGCGATCCAGGCAAAAAAGCAAGCACATCTTGAATCTTAACCAAAACACCATTTTGTTCGCGCTTATGCACATATCCGTGAACAATTGAGCCTTCTTTGTCCTTGAACGCTTCCCAAACCATCTTGGCCTCAAGGCCTTTGATTTTGCTAGCAATTACTTGTCTGGCTTTAAGAACTTCTACGCGCCCAATTGCACCGTCAAACGGCAACCACAAATCTTGTCCTGATTCACACCCAGCATCATGAGACCGAGCTCTTCTTAAACTTATCTCGTGGTCTTCGTCAGCAACTGTTTGCACGACTTGTTTTTTTACCCAAACCGAAAGCTTGTTACGCTCTTTATCGACCTCTACTTTGAGCTCGAGGTTAGGGTATTTTTTGTTATATGCAACAAGCATTCCTTCGCAAACGGTCTCTACCAAGACGTCTGCGCTTAT
>CAIYZI010000463.1 GCA_903930665.1 uncultured beta proteobacterium | reverse complement strand
CCTTACTGCGCTTGCAAAATCGTCTGGCACTTCCACATTCGATATATGGGCCGCATTCTTTAAAACCACCAGTTCAGAATCGGCAATCAGCCGGTTCAACACAATGGACTGATCCACGGAGCATGCCATATCCCTTTTTCCGGCAATGATCAACGTGGGTGTTTTAATCTTGAGTAGGCCTGTCGTCTGGCAGGTATCGCGAATGGCCTGGACGCATGCAATGTATCCAAAAACATCAGTCTCTAATATCATCTGATGAAATCGATCAATTTCGAGATGATTAGCTAGCATAAAGGGTCTTTGAAACCAATAGCGTAGGGTGTCGTAAACCAAACCCGCCATTCCCTCATCGTGAGCAATACGAATACATCGATCCCATAAATCGCGGGGCGGCATTTCACAAGCGGTATTGCACAAAATCAACGAGTTAAGCCTATCCGGAAACTCCATGGCAAGTTCCTGAGCAACCATACCCCCCAAAGAAAGGCCGACCAAATGGACGCGCTCAATTTCTAGGCAATTAAGCATGGACAAAATATCACCGGCCAACTGAGGTATTGTGTAAGGCCCAGTCGGAGCATCTGAAAGCCCTTGCCCTCGGGTGTCATACCTTAAAACTCTATAATGATCTGTAAAAAATGGGAGCATACCGTCCCACATCGATAGATTAGTCATTAAACTGTTGCTAAACAAAATTACCGGGGCCTTTACGGGCCCATTGAATCGGTAGGCAATCTTTATTCCATTTATGTTTAAAAAGTTTGACTCTATCATTTCGATATCACTTAGTTAAGGTTTCAATGTCCAACTTATTACGCCTACGCCAAATTCTTAGCAATCCATCAAGGTTGGATATGAAGAGGCAATGGGTTAGCCTGGGAGAAGGTGACGGCAAAGCAATCTTAATTTATGGTGATGAGCTTAGCAATTTAGCACTAAATAGTGAATCCATTATTCCGCCACATCTCGTTGAATACTATTACGGAATATTAAATCTTTCGCAGGGATCTTTACCCAACATCGAAAATCTATTTTCCCACGCACCCCTCTTTCTTTCAGGCGAAACTCACAAAGAGTTTAGGATGATTTTTGCTAAAAAATACAAAGAAATTGAAAGGGGTCTGGCGCATTGGTTACCCGAGCTTACCAACGAAATCTTAACGAATGCGGCAATAGGCCCCTACTCACAACCCATCAAAATAGCTTCCCATTACCTGCAAAAGATCTTCAGGGAAATAGCAGCAAGGGATTTGGGCATTCAGGAGAGCGACATTCCTTCGTTTCCCGAGAAGTTTTTTACTCTCTATCCAGATAAAAATAAGCTTATTAGAATCGAAAATGGCCTTAGTCAATTAAGGCATTTTTTTGAAACCAGGCTAAGAGAGCTTAATAGAGATCCGATTGACGCCCAAATATTAATGTCTGTTTATGTCGTGGGTGGCGAACCGCTTGAATCCGCCCTACTTTACGGATTACTAAAAAACCCCCCAGATCATCCCCATTGGGATGCTAAAGAACTCTTTAGGGCTGCAGCAGCCGTAAATTTTTTCGGCAGAAATGCAAAGGAAGATCTTGTCTTG
>CAIYZI010000462.1 GCA_903930665.1 uncultured beta proteobacterium | reverse complement strand
TACCCATTGTCTTTACTTGACCAATCAATGGGAACCGGAACTCCAGATGCGGGGCAAACCACTCAGCTTTAAAGTCATACCCTGCGCGTTGCATTTCTTCAATGACATCTGCAAAGTCCATCTTGATAAAGGTGGGCAATAAACAGCGATCATGCAGTTCTGTGCCCCAACGAGTAGCGGGAGCGATGTAAGGCTCATCCCAAAAGCGTGCTACCAATGCCCGTATTAATAGCTGCTGAACGATACTCATGTGGGCATGAGGAGGCATTTCAAAAGCGCGTAACTCCAATAAGCCTAAACGACCCGTTTGACTATCTGGTGAATACATCTTATCAATGCAAAACTCGCTGCGATGGGTATTGCCAGTGACATCAACCAAAATATTTCTCAAGGTGCGATCCACTATCCATGGGGGCATACTTGCGCCGTATTTCTGGCGATTTTGATGAATTTCTTTGAGCGCAATTTCCAGTTCATAGAGTTGGTCATTCCGAGCCTCATCTACTCGTGGAGCTTGGCTGGTTGGCCCAATAAACATGCCGCTAAAGAGGTAGCTCAGGCTAGGATGATTATGCCAATACAGAATGAGACTGGCCAATACTTCTGGGCGACGTAAGAATGGACTATCTACAGGCGACGCACCACCCATTACAAAGTGATTACCACCACCAGTGCCGGTATGACGGCCATCAGTCATGAACTTTTCAGCTGAAAGGCGAGACTCAAAGGCGGCTTTGTATAAAAACTCTGTGTGCTCTACGAGTTCTTTCCAGTTATGCGCTGGATGAATATTGACCTCAATGACACCTGGGTCTGGCGTGACTTGCAAGAGTTTAAGTCTTGGGTCGCGTGGAGGAGGGTAACCCTCTAAAACAATTTGGAACTGCAGTTCTTCGGCTGTTTCTTCAATGGCTGATAACAGATTTAAGTAGTCTTCCACACGTTCTAGTGGTGGCATGAAAACATATAGCGCGCCATTTTTACCGCCGTGATCATTCTCGGCAGCAGGCCCATTTGAACGCATTGGATCTCGAGTTTCTACGCAAAGCGCAGTACGAGTGGTTCCTGAGGCTGACTCTTGTTTTTTAGGGTACTTTATATCTTCAGATTGACCCCAGACGGTCTTACCAGCAGAGGCTTTCTCATTGTTTAGCGAGGAATACTGCCGATGAATCGGCGGAGCGCTGGGAAGAGGCGGTTTGGGGGCAAAAGGATCCTCTTCAATGAGGTACTGGTAATCTGCTTTATTCGTCCACGGTAAGGATTCTAGGGGCAGGCGATAGCCCATTGGCGAGTCGCCTGGCAATAGAAAGAGGCGCTCACCCCTATAGATCCAAGGACCTGTCTTCCAGTTGGTATCGAAATAAGCCTGACCATGACTTGCTTCAATTGGTAAGACGTAACCGATCACTGAATCTAGCTTTTGGGTAAAGACTCTTTTGAGGCGTGTACGCTCCATCTCATCATCGAGATTGGACTCAAATGGGTCAACATTGACGGGTAATTTAGATTCACGCCAGAGGTAGTAAAAAACATCCTCATAAGTTGGCTCAATAAATTTATCCGGTAAGCCTAAATTCTTAGTGAGTGTATGAATAAATCGATCGGCATCTTTACTGGTGTAAGTGATGGGGTGGGATTCATCTGCAAACAGTTTAGGATTTTTCCAAATCGGCTTGCCATCAGCTCTCCAGTAAATCGATAGCGCCCACCGCGGCAATTGCTCTCCTGGATACCATTTGCCTTGACCAAAATGTAAGAAGCCGCCTTCACCATATTCAGCTCGTAATTTATTGACCAGATCAGTAGCATATGCGCGCTTGGTTGGCCCTAGGGCATCTAAATTCCACTCCCGTTCATCGCGGCCATTAACGGAAACAAAGGTCGGTTCACCACCCATTGTTAGTCTGACATCGCCGGCAACTAATTGCTTATCAACCTCTTCGCCTAGCTTGAGAATGTCTTGCCATTGCTCTTCTGTGTATGGCTTAGTGACGCGTGGAGATTCATAGATACGCGTTACTTCCATCGTATGTACAAACTCGACTTCACATTTATCTACACCGCCTTCGATTGGCGCGGCACCAGAAGGCTCCGGGGTACAGGCAACAGGGATATGTCCTTCGCCAGCCATTAAGCCTGACGTAGGATCAATACCGATCCAACCAGCACCTGGCAGATATACCTCGCACCAGGCATGTAAGTCAGTAAAGTCCACCTCGGTACCGCTTGGACCATCTAAAGATTTCACATCAGGCTTTAACTGAATGAGGTAACCAGAAACAAAGCGTGAAGCTAGGCCACATAGGCGCAAAAGATTAACCATCAGCCAGGCAGAGTCACGGCAAGAGCCACTGCGTAAATCCAGAGTCTCATCTGGAGTCTGTACGCCTGGCTCCATTCGAATGGTGTAACCAATATCGTGTTGAACTTGTTGATTAATCTTGACCAAGAAATCAATCGTACGCATTTCACTGCGGTCAATGGTTTTGAAATATTTATTTAAAACTGCATTGCGCATCTTGCCCATGTAAGGGCGAAGTTCTTTTTTAAGATCTGCGTTGTACTTAAAGGGGTAATGTTCGGCGTCTGGCTCTAGGAAAAAGTCAAAAGGGTTATAGACGGCCATTTCTGTGACTAAATCAACTGTTACCTTAAATTTAGTCGTTGCCTCTGGAAAAACAAGACGGGCTTGATAGTTTGAGTAAGGATCTTGTTGCCAATTAATAAAGTGGCCCTCAGGCTCAATCTTTAATGAATAGGAAAGAATATGGCTGCGACAGTGTGGCGCGGGTCTCAGACGAATAACCTGCGGCCCCAATTTAACAGGGCGGTCATATTGATATTCGGTAACGTGGTGAAGAGCGGCGTGTATAGACATAGTTAAAGTCTATTATTGCTCCAATTAAGTGCATTATTGCGGCGCACAAAATAAGTGCGGAAAGAGGCTTAAAGCCCAGATATGGGCAAAACATGGCTCAAAAGTGGGCATTAAGCAAATTTCAGGTATTTAAGTGGGAATAAGTTTTAGTTGTAGTTGAACTTAACTTGAAAGTTGCTATGACTAAGCGCACCACCTTAACCATCAGTAGTAAGAACTATTCTTCCTGGTCATTACGAGGCTGGTTAATGCTCAAATTATCGGGTTTACCATTTCAAGAGGAGCAGGTAGCACCAGATTGTGTGGATAACCGTGCTGAGCTCTTGTTGCTCTCCCCGTCAATTTTGGTCCCACGCTTGGATCATGATGGTTGCAAGGTATGGGATACCTTGGCCATTGGGGAGTATTTGAATGAGCTCAAGCCTAAAGCGAATTTATTACCAAGGGATCCCGTAGCAAGAGCCTATTGTCGATCCATATGCGGCGAGATGCATTCTGGATTTTCAGCACTACGCGCTTCCTTACCCATGGATATCAAGGGGAAGTTTGAATCATTCAAAGTTTGGTCTAAAGCGCAAATTGACATTAATCGAATTATTGTTATTTGGCAGGACTGTCTTTCTACGTATGGGGGGCCATTTCTATTTGGTAAATCACCAACATTAGCTGATGCAATGTTTGCGCCAGTCGTTACACGTTTTCTAACTTACGGCATCGATCTTGACAAAGACTGCCTTGCCTATTGCCAGCACATGATGGCTTTACCAGAGATGAAAGAATGGGTATTGGGTGCCCTTGAGGAGCCTGATGATATTGAAGAACTTGAAGTGGAGTTTTAATAATGAAGATGCCGGCTGAATTTAAAATTAGCACTAATTTTTCTCATGTAAAGCCTGCTGATACGGAGTTTCTTCCGGGTGGCTTAAGGGATTTCTTTCTCTATCGCGATTTAGGTGTTGCTAGTGCTACAAATGGCAAAGTCATTGCCCATTTGGTGAAGGCAAATAAGCCTCCTGTAGAGGGTACAGGTTGGCACTACCATGTGGCCGAATTTCAAATTGTCATTATGACTAAAGGTTGGGCGCGATTTATGTATGGTGATAAACCCACCTTGGTTGAGGCGGGTGATGTCGTTCATCAAATGCCTGGAATTGTTCACTATCTTTTTGATTACTCACCAGATATGGAGTATCTCGAAATTGTTGGTCCTGCGAATTTCGGATCTGTGCCAGTAGAGCACGGCCCAGCGGAAGTTCCGAGGGTTACGCCATGGGCCTGAGTCATGCACAAACCCCAGTGAAATTGGATAAGCCCCTGACTTCAGATTTCGCAGTGCTCTTTCAAAGAATTATTGGATTAGCTGAGGAGGTAGATGAGATGCGAACTTACTATCGCTCTTTTTACGAAAAAATCGAAAACGGCGAGCTTTCTGCTGATGCGCCTGAGTCAGAAAATCTTCTGAAGACTTTTAAGGTCTCTGGATTTGTGAGTTTATCGCTTACCGCTGCGCGAGCTGCGCAAACTGCCGCAATCATTGCTAATGACGTTGCCTTAACACGAGTATTTGATCCTGCGTTAAAGGATTCCGAACGTGCCCTACGACATATAGAAAGCAAAACACTTTAATGATGTAC
>CAIYZI010000461.1 GCA_903930665.1 uncultured beta proteobacterium | reverse complement strand
TCATCTGGATATTATTTTCAATACACCAGGCGCACAGTGCCGCTAATGCTAGTTTAGAGGAATCCGGCTTTCGGCTGAACATGGATTCACCAAAAACCATGCTGCCAAAATTGACACAATACAAACCACCAATGAGCAGGTTGTTATCCATCACTGAAATGCTATGAGCGTGCTGCTGCTCATGGAGTTTTGTATAAGCATTGATGATCTCGTGGGTAATCCAAGTACCATCTTGATCCTTGCGAACATTCGTAGCGCAAGCACGCATTACTGAACCAAAATCTTGGTCAACAACAATCTGCTTTGAAGGGTCATTTAAAAAATGGCGAATGGTTTTTTTAAAGGAGGGATGGCATTTGAATTGAGTGGGTTTTAATACCATCCTTGGATCAGGTGACCACCATAAGACGGGTTGATTATCTGAATACCAGGGGAAGATTCCCAGCTGATAAGCCAAAGATAGCTGACCTGGGTAAATTCTTTCGCTTACCGCAATTAATCCAGGTACATTGGGGTCAGGATCAAATTCGTAAAGAGGGTTAGGAAATGCATCATTCGCGCCTAACCAAGAAATATTGCTCATGAAAGAGGCGAGTCCTGTCTAAATCTTCTCGCCAGATAGAATGTCTCTGCTTCGGACATGCATTGCTATTGGCGATTCAAGTCTACCAGCAGTGCGATCAGCAAAGTACCATTCAAGCGTTTGTTTAACCGTTGGGAACGCTAATTCATCCCAGGGAATTTCATGTTCTTCAAATAGCGCTACCTCAAGACTTTCCTCGCCAGCAGAAAAGTCTGGTCTTGCCATCTTTGCCAAATAAAAGAGATGAACTTGTTCGGCATGGGGAACATTGAGTAGGGAATATAAAGGGCCAATTTCAACGGTGGCACCGGCCTCTTCTAATGTTTCTCTTGCAGCTCCTGCGCTTGTACTTTCGCCAAGCTCCATAAATCCAGCTGGTAGGGTCCAATAACCATGTCTAGGCTCTATAGCGCGCCGACATAAAAGGACTTGATTTTCATACACAGGGATAGTCCCAACAACGTTGCGTGGGTTTTGATAATGAATGCTCCCACAAGACTCGCAGACATGGCGTTCACGAGAGTCATCCGCTGGAATTTTGATCGTTAAAGGTGATGCGCACTTGGAGCAAAACTTCATAGCAGCTTTCTAGAAATGGGCTCGAAGCGGGCCCCGTAATGCATTGCTAATCACTATCTTATCTGCCATTGAAACATCTTCAATAGTAAAGTTAGCTTCATGGGCATTCCATGTGGGGTCATTCAAGATATGTTCACGCATTACACCCGGCAAAACTCCGGCTGATAGGGGTGGCGTGAGCCAATTAGTGGAATTCTTTGGCTTAATAAAAATACTGCTTCTTCCTCCTTCAGTAACATGCCCTGATTCATTGGTGAATATGGCATCAAATCCACCTTTAGCTACAGAAGCTTGCCAAGCCTCGTCATAGGCGGGCCTGAAAGAAATTTTATGTTTAAGCAATATATTGCCTGAATGAGTGATGGCATTTGCAGGATTTTCTAAAACATCTTTCGCCCAGAAGATCCTCACATCTTCGGGCAATGGGTCCAGTTTCCCAATAGATGTTTGTAGATTTCCTTCTAATGAAAGATCCAGTCTTAATCTATAAGAAATGCTTTGATCTAATCCAAAGATAGCCTCATGAACCAAAGACTTAGCTTCAAATCGTGTAAAGGGAATACCCAGATCAAAAGCAGAGCTTTTCATCCGATCTAAGTGCAATTCAAGCAATTTCACTTTGCCATACTCAACGAGGATGGTTTCAAAAATTCCTGTAGCACTAGGAAGGTCTGTCAAAAATGAGGCTTTTATGCGGCATTCTTCCCACTCTTGGTTAGCAGTTGAATCGATGGTGATTCCTGCTCCAACACCCATTTTGAAATGCGAGGCTTTAGTGCTACGATTTTGTTCAATCTCCACTGTCCGTATGGGTACGCTCAAGGCCAAATCACCGCTAGGATCTAACCACCCTAAGGCACCACAGTAGAAATCTCGATTATCAGGTTCTAATTCCTGAATGATTTCCATGCTACGTTTCTTGGGTGCACCAGTAATCGATCCACAGGGAAATACGGCATTGAATAGCTCCTGAATACCTACACCATCCTTAATCCTAGCCTCAATCGTAGAAGTCATTTGCAAAATTTCGCCATGCTGCGCAACTTCAAATAAATTGGGAACGGCAACGGTATTAGGTAGCGCAATGCGACTTAAGTCATTGCGAAGCAAATCCACAATCATGACATTTTCAGCCTGATTTTTGGGGTCCGATGAAAGCTCACTAGATGAATGACGACTTGCGCTGGCCGTGCCTTTCATCGGCATCGCTTTGATCAGATCGCCTGATTTTTCAATGAATAATTCAGGGGATTGGGAAAGAATGAATTGATCGCCGTCTTCTAGATATGCCCCGAATCTTCCAGGCTGACGTTTGCGAAGTCTTTGGTAAAGCGCTAAAGGTGAGCCGTAGATTTGTCCAGAGATGCGGAACGTATGATTAATCTGATAAACATCGCCATTAAGAATGTACTCTTGAATAGCGCCAATATCTTTTTTAAATTGCACTTCATCAATAGAGGTTTGTACATTAGTTATGCCGGCCAGCTGATCGTCATCTTCTTGGCTTGCGATCTTTTGCGCAATAAGTGAATCAACCTGTATTTTGGAAAGCTTTTGAACGGATTTAAAAGACCAAGCTTGCAGCAGTGGGTGCTGTGAATTTCGAGAAGGTAGATTGTGAATGAGTTGGCCAAACTCATAAGCTAGCAAGAGCACAACAAATTCACCACGACTCAGTGCAGCGGTGATTTCGTTCAGGCAAGAATCGATGGCTTGCAGGGTTAGGGCAGGCCCAACCCTCGGTAATACAGACCATGCCTGCAGAGGTGATTCATAAAGACGGCTTGATGGCTTGGATGCAGTGCTATTAGCATCATCAAGCAAAATCATCTCAATAAACCCTCTGCAGTTAGGAGTGCTTATTTCAGAATGGTTGCAGATTCAATGATCACGGGTTTAGTTGGAACATCTGACATACGACCCATTTGAGGTGCTGGAGCAACCATGGTTTGCACTTTACGAATTGCATCAATGGTTTGTGTTCCTGAGATCACTTTACCGAACACTGTGTATCCATTGCCCATTGCATTGGGGTAGTTAAGGGCTTGGTTATCTGCAACGTTAATATAAAACTGTGCTGTTGCAGAATCAGGATCCGAAGTGCGGGCCATAGCGATGGTATAAATCTGATTTTTTAAACCATTTTGCGCTTCAGACTGCACAGGCGCGTTAGTAGGTTTTTGAGTCAAGTCCGGTGTAAAGCCACCACCTTGAATCATGAAGCCATCAATCACACGGTGAAAAATTGTGCCGTT
>CAIYZI010000460.1 GCA_903930665.1 uncultured beta proteobacterium | reverse complement strand
GCATGATGGTTCCTTGTTAAATGACTTCTAATACTTTGGTTAATGAAGTGCCTTCGAAGTTTGGCTTTTCGCCAATTTCTTCAAAGGGGTCAGAAGTGCTCATCCTTACTTCGGATCTCAATTTCCCAACTCCAGGCAGCCTTAGGTTGGTTCAAAATAGCCATATAAGTTTTGGCAATAGCATCGGCCGTCATGGCATCATTAATGGGATCAGACTTAACTGAGCCATCAATCACGAAATGCGCGACATGTATCCCTTGAGGAGATAGCTCACGAGCCAGACACTGAGCTAAACCTCGAACAGCAAACTTACCCATTGCAAATCCTGATGAATTTGCAAAACCTTTTACGCTTGCAGTAGCGCCCGTAAAAAATATGGCGCCATGATTTTTAGGGATCATTCTTTTAGCCGCTTCCTGTGCTGCTGTAAAAGCTCCCATGGCAGTAGTGTGAACAGCTTCTGACACTTTATTGGGGTCAAGGGAAAGAATATCGCCTTTTACCCTAGCACTTGGGTTATATAAAACAACTTCTGGCTCTCCCCAGGCATTCTCGACAAAATAAAATAGCTTTTGAATATCTTCGATGGAATTAGCGTCTACTTTGAATGCATACGCCCCAATACTCTCAGCCAAAGGCTTGAGCTTTTCCATATCGCGCGATGCCAATGCAACGGTGTAGCCGGCGGTAACGAGCTCTCTAGCAAAGGCGGCACTTATGCCAGGTCCAGCACCAATAATTAACGCGACTTTATTTGTCATGACTATTTATATAAAAAGTTAAGCCAAAGGTGGCATTAAAGCTTCTAGTTTTAAAATTACCCACTTAAATAGTAGACATATGGGACATTGTTGTTGGTTCTTAATTTGGATACTAGAAGCAAAATATACCTTATATATTCTGATTTTGAAAATGCTGGCCATGGATAAACTCTCCACAATTTGAGCTTCTGTGTGTTGCAAAAACTGGCAGCTTCTCGACTGTAGTTTAAGAGCGAGCTATAAATCAAAGCTCAGCAAGGAAAAGTAATGCCACACTTGAAAAAATAACTGGGAACGTTGCTCTTAACGCGCAAGTGACATGTGACTTTGCAGCTCGCCGCAATGGTTGTTCAATAAAGAACTTAAATCAGGTAAAGTAAAAATACTATTAAAAGATTGGCCAGTGATACCCCTATATATATATATATATAAATCCTGCTTACCCACCACAAGGAAAGAACTCCGCAAAATTTAAGGCATTTGTAGAGTATCCACCTAAAAATATTGGGTTAAGGTAATTTATTCCCTTAAACAATACTTCCAAAGAGAGGCAAAATGTTTGAAGAAATCTACATAAGCACTGATATTGAATCTAATGGGCCTGTAGCAGGAGTTCACTCAATGCTTAGCATTGGATCGGCGGCATTTACAGTCAACAAAGAACTGATATCTACCTTTAGTGCCAACATAGAAAAAATTCCCGAGCTATCTGAAGATAAAACAACAATGGAATGGTGGCAGACCCAACCTATTGCCTGGGAAAATTGTCGATCAAACCTGGAGTCGCCCAGACTAGCGATGGTGCGATATCTAGAGTGGCTAACGAGCCTTAATAAGAAATTAGTATTTTTGGGTTATCCAGTAGTTTT
>CAIYZI010000459.1 GCA_903930665.1 uncultured beta proteobacterium | reverse complement strand
GGATCTAGATCTCCAAAATTATTTTCCCTTATAAATTGAATGAGAATGCTTTTAGCTTCAACTTTTTCGTTTGATTCTGTTTCAAACACTTGAATTTGACCACCCTGCCGTCGCATAACTTGGTATTGCCTGCCATCACTCAATTTAATAGAGGCATCCTCAACCACTTCACCAATATACTTGTCCTTACCATTCAATTTATAGGCTGACTCTAATTCAACTACGCATTTAATTTTCTTTAATTTTAAAGAATTCTTAAAACCATCCTTGCTTATCTTTTCTAAAAATATACGCAAAAATGTATCGTCGAGCCCATGATTTTCTCGGCTATCTAGCAAATACCCCAGCATTGCCGACATGCTAGGTTCATGCAAACGCGATTTCCCCTGACTTAGTACTTGAAATATATTCATCTATTGCATCCCTTTTGGCTCATCTCATGACTTAAGGCGTCTCTCACTCACAGACAACGGCAATTCATTCCCTACTCTTCAAACAAATTATTTGTCATATCAAACAGGAATTTATTGGTTTTTAAAATCAATTGATTGAACGTACCCAGATATTCATCCATTAATTCAGAATGCTCATCATCGACCTTAACATCGAGCTCAAAATATTCAGCCACATCTAACTCATCTTTAAATGATTCAACAAAGTTACAAATTAATTCATTCAAATTATCTATATTCGTAATGAGATCATCATGCGAATACTCGTCCTTTTCTGCCGAGTCTTCTATTTCTCGAACTAAATCGTCTACCTGTCTCGTTAGTTCATCAATATCTTCTTCAAACATTTCTTTATCAAGCAATATATCGATATTCTCAACCATCAAAATTTGAGCTAAATCATCGATAAAGCCGTTCATTGAACCTAATGCATAGAGTTTTCGAGCCACACCTAAACCAAACTCTTCATACTCCCATGCTTCATCTAGAAAATCACTGGCATACAGATCAGGTATAGACGGCAAATTCTCAACAACGGTTTTTAAATCCTCATCTAACTTGTTGAGAATTTTTTTATCATCTTCAGTTAGTAACTTTTTCATATGTTCATGATCTACTATATGCTGATTAAATCAAGATTGCTTATTTTTTAATGGATGGAATAGATTGAGCTGGTACAGTTTTCCGAATATCCCTCACCCGCTCACCAAATCCTAGTAACCACCAATCTAATTTTTTGGTATCAATTACCGTAGCTGTGATTTCATAGTAATCACCGAGGTCTTTCACGGCTTGATCTTCAGAAAGACGCATTTCTAATAGATGCTCCCCAGAGAGTTTCTCGATCTTAAATTTGAGCTTGATTCTCTTGCCATCCCCAAAACCAAAGTGACCTTCTAAGTCATATTTCTCCATCGAAAAACCCGATGGCCTTTCAAAGGTAAAAAGACTGGTCTTTGCCGCGACAATGCGATGAATCGCCAAGATGCGTTCATTATCAAATCCCTCAAAACGACAAACCAGATAGAGTCCCACTCCTTGCTGCGCAATTCCCAATGGCATCACCTTGGCTTTGGTGTTTTTTCCT
>CAIYZI010000458.1 GCA_903930665.1 uncultured beta proteobacterium | reverse complement strand
GGCGCGATTTCACTTATTTTTTGAATAAGAGCATCGCCGGCTTGAGGCTTACCCATTAACCACTCAGAACCTTCAAATGGCTCGTCAGCCTGTCTGGGAATATATGAAGCAGCTTCAGGAGAAATAACATTTCTTTTAGATAAATAATTAGCAATATTGGAAGGCGTGTTAACAAGGCCGTGACCTCCCCTGGCAAGGCCTAAAAAAGTATTTTGCAGTGCTCTACTTGCTGTTTGATCTTTTAGTGCGCCAAGTTCATTAAATAAGCCAGGAATGCCTTTTACGGCTCCTACAGCGTTATCAAAAACACCTGTTATTCCGCTGATGATATCATTCCCTATACCACCCCAGTCAATTCCGTTATCCTGGGGGTTTGATGGTTGGTTAGAAAATGGATTAGTTCCACCAAATAAATCCTTTGGCTGCTTATTAGCAAATGGGCTGGAGCCTTCAAATAAATCTTTTGGCATTATTTATTCCTTTTCTCTAGTTCGGCCTTGACCTCTTCAGGTGTTACACCGTAAAGTTTGGCGGTATGATTAATATCCTCTTCGCTATAATTCTTTGAAGCATTTTGCAACGCTCCCTGGAACTCAGAGGGATTATGCAACCCAGATCTGTAAGTCTCGGTTTCTTGTTCTAATATATTCTTAACCGTATTGTACTTTCTTTTGGCAAGTTCTGGATTTTTAGTCCATGACGCAGGATTTGTGATTTCTTCTAAGTGCTTGCGCATTGTGGTTGTAACAGAGTCACCATAGAACTGCCTTACCTGACTAGCTAATAAATCTACGGCTGATAAGGACTCTTCATATTTGCGATAATCTTCTGTTTCTTTACTGGTAAGCGCTTTGCTTTGTTGGAGTTTCTTTTCTATTCCTCCCGCAATTCCAGAATATCTAAATAAATCATCAGGGTTTATTTGTTTTAATGTTTTATCAATATTGGATGCCAATAATGTTTTATTTCTGGTTGTAGGGTCGGTGGTTTCTTTTAACAAAGAAAGATTATATCTATTAAGAATTTGTTGGCGCTCTTGTGGAGATAATGGAATGCTGTAGTTTGAGCCGGGGCGAAAGCCAGCCTCAGCTTCTTCCAATTCTTGTAATTTCTTGCCAAGAACGGTAGCAGCACGTTTATCAGCAGTTTCAGTATTTTTGTCTCTATTATTTATTAAGCTCTCTTGATTTGCTCTCATTCGAGCTTGTTCTTGTTTGCCGGCCTGCACAAGAGGATGGTCGCTTCCCAATCTTTGTTCCATCAATGCTAATTTAATAGAGTTACCAATATCACCACTTAAATCACCCGCCCCTCCAAACATTCTAGTTTTCTCAGTTTCGGCCATCATTTGTGCTAGCTTAGCACGCTGCAATTGTGGATCTAATGCTGCCATCTCATTAGCATAGGGCAATTTAGATTGTTGAAGTTGTGTAGCTAATTGTTGAGCTCTCACAGCTTCAGTATTTTTATTTATCTCTCCTTGAAGCAATGAAGGCTTATAAGTATCTAAATAGGCGCCAAACCCCTTAAGATAATTATCAAATGGAGTCTTGCCTCCAATACTTTGGCCCGCGCCAAGAAAATTAGGAAGGTTGGCCATTATCTAAACCCTCCAAATACTGAGCTAGCCATCCCTGGCATTCCGCCCCCCATTCCAGAAATCAAGCTACGCATTCCAGTAGAACCATTACCAACACGAGTCGCGCCAGACCTAGGCCCACTACCGCCGCCCATATTACCTAAAAGACCACCAAGGCCCCCACCAAGAATGCTACCCAATGCACCAAACATTCCTGATTGTTGGTTTTGTCCTTTGTTAAACAAACCTTCCCTTTCAGCAGCCAAAGTAGCTTGCGAGCCCAAAGTATTAGACAATAAATCAGCCAATTGTCCGCTGGCCCCATAACCCATCTGAGAGTTCATATTGAGCCCTTCCAGGCCCCTTCCTTGAGCACCCATTAGATTGGCAAGCCATTGCTGCATATCTTGCCCTAGCAAGCCATTAACAAGCTCAGCTTGCCCTAACTGGTCTTCGCGAGTTCCAGTATAGCCGCCTGCTGCAGCAGAGTTACGCATAGCATCCAGGCCGCGTTGTTCCCTAAATTGATAACCCGTTGAAGGCTTATAAGAACTCATTAATTGATTAACGAAACTAGAGGGGTCTTGAGCCATCTTCATATATCGCTCAGTAGCAATATCTTGAGATTTGGCTCCTTTTTCTACATATGGGTCAAAATATTTATGTCCTATGCCAGGAATCTGTTGCAAGAATGATTCGGCCGTAGGACCCTCATACTTGTCATTCCCACCCATTGAAGAGCCCAGCATGCCAAGAACCGCTGGAGCGGCTTGCGCGATATAAGGGGCTGCTGCTGCTAACCATGCGACCATAAAATTCTCCTAAGGATAAGCTGTTGTTGTAAATTTAACCAAGCTATTATTTATCTTTCCAACATAGCATGGTGGGGTTGCATCTGTAATGTACCAAACTGTTCCATCGGGCATCGATTGCCACAAAACAACAGAGGATCCATTAGTTTCATTTTGCACATTAGCAGTTAATTGAGCATTAGTTAATTGAGGAATGGTCCAACCATTGTCACTCAATCCATTTCTCAATGTTTGATTGAAATCTTGCTGATATATTGTTTGGTCTTCCATTTCCACAAATGTTGGAATATCCACTAATAAAGCTCCACAAATCCATCAGTGCATAGTATAGCCCCATTGGTCCAAAACCTAAATTTTACCGTAAAATCATTGGAAGAACCTAAATTATTCCACGTTATTATATTTTTTCTTTGACCTAGAGGGTTTAAGTTGCGAGACACATAATTGCCAAAAGTTACACCGCTGTCTTTAGATACAGCAAGGTCAATCCTTGGTCTGTATATAAGATTAGCAGGATTATCAAAAATAGTTATACCATCCTGCTGAGATAGCAGGGAGTCTTCTGTAATAAGATATTGACCTGTTTGACTAATGATATTATTTAACCCGTCTTCAGTGATAATGTAATCCTCTTGGGCTTCTAGATCTAATTCAGAAAAATTAGAATCATCCCCTTGCGCCATTGTGAACATTAAAGAGTTAATAATAAATCTTCCTGAATCAGGCTTTCTAATACTTTCACACACCCTCACCCTAGGAATAGGAAACACTAAAGACTGATTCCATTCTGAAGGTACAGTGCTAGTGTTTTCATTGTAAGTGGTAAAAACAGTGCTGCTTTCATACAAAGAGGCGTTATTTAGCGAAATAAAATAAGTTTTTTGATTGAAATAAACTATTTGAGAGGCAGGATGATAATTATTGTATTGGTCAGAAAGATTAAAGAATCTTTTAGTATTAAAATCATATATTAAAGTAAGGTTGTCTTTTTTGTCATAAAATGTCAGTTGATAAAATAAATGACCATCTTGGCGATAGAAAATTGCGGTAGATTTCTCAGGATGAGAAATAGAGCCCAGCAAAAAATCAATTCCGTCAGTGGAAATCCTTTCAATTCCTTCCCCACTATAAACCAAGATAACCGGGGAATTATTCTCATTAACCCCTAACCATGCAGTATATAAATCACCAGAGTTTATCGTAGAAACAGAAAGACATCCATAGTCAATGTTAATACTTGAGTTGCGGCGGTAGTTTTGATTGCCGCCCACTTGGGTCCATATTTCACATACTGATGAACCAAATACTAATACGTTGTTCCCCTGGCCTGGAAGCCTTCTAACAGCCAAAGCCGTATCTGGTTTCGTAGAAAGCGCTAACTGGGTTTGCTGCACAATAGTAGAGCCGGTGACATCCCCCGTATTATATGCATAAGCATACCAGAATGCCCCGTTACCAGTTGTATTGCCATTACCAAATAAGAAATAAGTGTTATGGTAACAAACATATGATGGCAATAAAGAACCAGAACCTAATACCCCATTTGTTTGTATAACCAAAGCAGGCGGGTTATTGTAGTTATAAATATATGCATTAACGCCATCAACAATGCATATTTGTCCGTTTAGGTTTTCATCTATAAAGACTTCACCAAAACCAGTATTAAGATTACCAATGAAAGTTTCAGCTAGTGAAGAATCCAATCTATAAACAACATTGTTAATTACTGCTATTAAAAATCCACCCCTGATTGACCTGAATAATCCACGGCCAGCACCAATGCTTGGCTTGATTAAATCAGCAGCTCTTTTGTATCCAGCAAAATTGACAAGATAGTCTTCGCTGATAAACATGTTGTAAGTAAGACCTGAGGCAATTTTTTCATACCGTCCAAAGGTACTGCTCCCGCAAACCTGGATGGGGACCAATGATGAATTAGGGGTTACCCTGAAATTATTTCTATCAAAATTGCCGCTTTTATCAACCATTATTCTTCCTATATTTCTCTATGTACTCAACAGCCCGATATAACAATTCAGGATTTTCCTTGAATTTACCAATACCTGTGTTGCATGAATGACATAAAAGGGCGCCTACTTTTCCAGTTTTATGATCATGATCAATACATAATCTTAAGATTTCACCTTTATTTTTACCACATTTCCTTGTTTCTGGTTGATGACAAATTGCACATTTATTATTTTGAGCTGCAATCATTGATTGATATTGCTCTACACTCAAACCATAAGATCTTAATAGTTCAGTCAATCTTTTACTATAAGTTCTATTTTTATAGCCAGGTAAAGATTGTGTTTTGTATTTTTCAGGATTAGTCTTTCTGTCATTTCTAGCCCATGCAGCAAGCTCATCTCTTCTTACTGCTCTGTATT
>CAIYZI010000457.1 GCA_903930665.1 uncultured beta proteobacterium | reverse complement strand
TCAATATTCGATTGGAATCTGGCTCAGTTTGACGCTGGAATCAACACCGTACCCCCAATGCTCGACGGCGACTCCCGCCAAAGTCTCACCCAGGTAGCCCATCAGAGTAACCTGATGAAGGTGCGTCGGATAGAAGGCTGCCGGGTCAGGGGAGGGAGTCTTGAATGGTGAGAGAGGATCGACGAATCCGCGCCTCAGGCGAAACTTCGCGTCGGCCAGTGCGTCATTGGCATATTGCTTAAGTTCGCCAACGACGTTCGGCAATGCAGAGGGTGCGGATCGCGCATGGCGCACCCGATAGGTGGCATGAACCGGTGGGATTGGGTGATTCACTAGCCAAGCATCGAGCTTGGTTTGAGTGATGCAGGTATAGCGAATCATTGGCAGGCGTGGCAAGATCGAGTCCTCAGTGCTGGATCAAGTCCAGTTATCGCTCGCGGCCAAACCTTCATTTGCACCCCTCAGTATTTCTGATGTTTTCATGATAATACGCCAAAGGCTGCGCCCTATTATCTTGCATCGGGTTTCGGGTCTCTATGTGGAAGAGACGGCCTTCGGAGTGCTGAGGTTAAGGAAGGTGAACGGTTGCGGCTTGTAAAGCGAGTTGCTGCCCAGTGAATGTCCTGTGACGATTACGACGGCCTCTTAGCCCTCTGGCCTCGAATGACACAGATCAGCCTAAAGTGAATACTTGCTCACAATTACATGCGCCATTTCATGGCGCAGTAAGTTGCCACAAAGCGGACATTGCAATTTGTCCAGCAGATCAAAACCCGATTTGTGTTAGAACAACCCTGCCTGCTCGACTCGCTCTGCCTTAGGAAGCGGTTCTGGCGCAGTCCAGTCCGTTCCTCGCGTACGCTTCCAATAGAAGCGCACCAACTCACCCATGATCAAAGCGGACTCCCAATTCCCATCGTCCAATCTCTTCATAACTGCTGGGGACACCTTGCGTTCAATGAAATTTGATTTGAGTTCGCTCAAGAGTTGCGCAAGTGCAGCTGGATTGAGATCTTCAATTTCTGACCGAACAATTCTTAGCTTTTCAGCTTCGCGGTTTCGTAAATTCGTCTGAGCTTGCACACCTGGATCTTCAGGCCGAGGCAGTACATCTTCAGCGGGAGAGACACTGCCTACTGCAGGCAATGTTTTGTCTACAGCTTTGCCTGTCAAAAGTGCCTTCAAATAGGCATGTCTTGAAAGGATTGGCGTCCCTGGCATAGCCAATCGAGCCTCCAACCTCTCCATCGCCCTGGCAAAGGCCAACTCTCCGTGACGAATGAAAAGGTCTTCAGCTATTTCTGCATCGATCCCAAGCTGAATGGCACGAGCAACTTTGCTTAGATCAATGGCAAATTTGGTTTTGACTGACTCTTCCTTCTTGAGCCTGACCTCGAACTGGATGTACTCAATGGTTCTGCCAACTTTGAATTCGTGTGCCGTAACGATTAGCTCACTTACTTCATTGACCTCTTCTACGGCCGGTTTGATCGTGTCGCGATTGAAGAAACGATACTCCGTCTTGATTTCGCTTGGCACTGGCTTTCCTGTCAATACAGGTAGCCACCATTTCCAATGCTGTTTGCTGGTCAAGTGCGATGGGTTGTCCTTGTATCGCGCACAGATTTCATAAAGAGCCAGCCCAGCATGGGAACGAAACTGCGCAATGGTGGACCGCAGGATCTGTGCATATCGCAAGGGATAGAGCATTTCCTGGCGAAGCGCTGGTGGGTAAGCCCAATAGATCCAGTTTTCC
>CAIYZI010000456.1 GCA_903930665.1 uncultured beta proteobacterium | reverse complement strand
TTGTGGTCAAAAAAAATACACCTTAATGCATTGCTCCGCCACCCATCGCATTTACCGGCATCTTGACTTCAACAACTCCCGCTTTCACAAACTTCAACTTCACCGGGATAGTTTCACCAGCGGCAAAAGGCGCTTTGATATTGAGGAACATCAAATGCAAGCCGCCCGGCTTTAATTCAACAGCACCACCTGCAGGAACGGGGATATCTTTTACTTGACGCATTTTCATGACATTGCCTTCCATCGCCATTTCATGCAATTGCACATCACCAGCAGCTGGAGAACTTACTTCGATCAATTCATCGGCCGGGCCCTTATTTTCTATTTTCATAAAACCACCCGCAACTTGTTGCCCCGGAACTGTTGAGCGGGTAAAAGCATTGCTGATTTGAATGCTACCTACCTTAGCATCTTGAGCTTGCGCCACACCCTGTAAGAGCAGGCCTGAAACAACGCATAAAGCCATTCGATTCAGAACGCGCATATATTGACTATTTACCATTAAGATCTCCTTGAGAGTTGAATTTATGAAATACTGACTGCAATGCAAAATTTTCGTTCGCTAGTTTTATTGTTTTTAATGACCTGCTTAAGCAGCCCGGTGTTCGCCGAGCTTCAAACCGGACAACCTGCACCCAATATAGAAGGTACTCTTTCGGATGGCAAGCCTTTCTCTTTAAATACCAATAAAGGTAAGGTGGTTTTAGTGAATTTCTGGGCTAGCTGGTGTGAACCCTGCCGAGAAGAAATGCCAATTATTGAAAGCTATCTCAAGAAAAATAGAGCTAAAGGGCTTGAAGTGCTTTCTATCTCTATGGATAAGCCATCCGATCTTGAGCAGGCAAAAAAGATCATGCAAAACTATTCTTTTTTATCTGCTGACAAGAAACAAATGGATTATTCAGGTTACGGCAGAATCTGGCGCATCCCCAGTACATTCATTATTGATAAACAGGGAATTCTCAGAAAAAATGGTTTAACGGGGGAGCCTCAAGTAGATTTGAAAATCCTAGAAGAAACCGTTACCCCATTACTTTAAGTGCCCCACCTAAAAATAGACTCGCACCCCCATCGACGCGATATAACTAGGCACCAACTGAATACCGTTTACATTTTGATACACGGGCAATTGCACATTGGCATACACCTGAGTTTGGTCAGTAAGGCGATATAAGAGGCCTGGTGTTAAATAAGCCAAAGTTCCACCAGTTGCCCAGACATCCGCGGCAGTACCGCTATCGGCCCGCTTATTTATGACGTTTATCTGAAGGGTTGGCACCCATTTCTCAAGCCCCTGATAGTTCACACCCACGTTCACATTGGCAGCATTACCAGGGCGATAAGTTCCGCCAGCGCTAGCACCAGATGAGACTAAAGAATTCGGTACAGACTGAACCATCACTGCAGCTTGATATTGCGCTTGCGCAAAGTAACCCCAATTCTCAGAATCATTGATCAAACCAAACTTATAAATGCCACCAATGAGATCTGTCGAACCGGTGCCCGCTTGCAGTCCTGGATCGACGGCTATCGATCCACTTCCGTCTGCCAAAGTTCCCGTTTGATTTCTACTGCCTGTTGGCAGCTTCACCCCAAACTGAAATCCCCAATCTTTTTGCTCCGCCATCCCAAAATACCGGCCGATAATTTTCATATCACCAATACCAGAAGTTTTAGAGCTATATGCTCCATCGCCTGGCGTCGGGGGCAAATCGCCACTTCCATCATAAGTACCAAAGGTGCTGTGATTACGCATGATGTAAGGCAGAACTCCGGTCACACCCCAACTCTCACCATCGTTGTAATCTAAGGAGGCTGTTAGGTAATTATTTTGCGTATACCCTTCCACCTCGGCTGGTCCACCAGTAGCCCCATTGGTGGTATTGGCAGCCTGCCCCTGAGAGATACCCTTGGTGCCGTAGCGCAATTTATTTTGATTCAGCGTGTCATACCGGACATCTAAAGTCCAACCACCCGCCATCCCCATTCCCTGAGTACCAATATCAGTATTCAGACTACAGCCACAACTTGCACACGCAAATGCGCCACTGGCCACTCCAGCAAGAGGTAAGGCAACAGCAAAGGCGACAACAATTTTTCGCAACTGCATTTGATTCTCCACAAAACAATTTGGCAATAGACTTACCAATTACATGACCATGGGTCACGCCCTAAATAAATTCTGTATTAGTTAGGCTTTTGTAGGTGGGGCTGCAGAAGGTGGAGTTACCCAAGCCGATAGTGGCAAAGGAGATTGATAGAAGAGCTGCGGCAACATTGCAAAAGATTGCGGCACTTCAAATTTGAGGTGGGTATTGAAAACTGGCGTGATGCTGCAATGCGTGACACAGTAAGGACAAGGCTTCATTGTGCCCGCCCCATCTGTTTGACTATCAGGCTGCACTTGAAGCTGCACTTGAATTTGCATCTTAGCGCCATCGGCCGAACAAAGCTCCATCGCAAAACCTTGACCCTGCTGCGCGACAGCAATGGCTTGTGAAACTACTGGCGCCAACGAACTCATCAAAACTGCCAAAATGGCAATCCAGTGGACAAGTTTGCGGTTGCGAAATTTCATGATCAGCCCATTTTATCTGATCCCCACCCCGTGCATCCTGCTTCCACGTAGGTCTATTGATCGGGAAATACCCGAATACTTCCTCGGAAAATCCATTTAAAACCAAGATCTGGGATGATCAATACATGAGAATGATTCCCATTCAATGGTATGATGATAACAATTCTCATTTAGCAAGATTATTATTTTTCATGTTTTTGTCACTAAACTCCTGCAAACAGCCATTAGCCCTATGTGCGACTTCGCTATTGCTTGCATGCTTTTCCATGCCGACCCAGGCTCAATCCGCTATTAGTGAGAGCCCAATACTTTTAGCTGAATCCCCTGTTAGCGACACCCCGAGAATTGATAGCTCTCTTGATACGGAAGACGGAACGGAGCAATGGAATATTCATGGGCAATCTACCTATATCGTTCAACAAAAAAACAATTTCAATTCGCCTTACTATGGCCAAAACAGTCTGTTAAATAAAAGTGAGGGCGGAGGCTCTAAAAGCTATACATTTAGTGCTACCGCCTTTTTGGGTGCCAGACTCTGGGAAGGTGCGGAAATTTATTACAACCCAGAGATGTTTGAAGGTACTCCATTTAATGGGCAACTCGTTGGCTTAGGTGCCTTTCAAAATGGCGAGCTCCAAAAAGGCTCGTTTGCTCCACCCGTTTATTACAGTGCTCGCGCCTTTTTACGTCAATCGTTTGGCTTAGGTGGCGGTAAGGAGCATATTGAAAGCGGCCCCAATCAGCTAGCAGGTAATATCGATAAAAACAGAATCGTTGTCTCATACGGCAAGTTTGCGACCTTAGATTTCTTTGATCAAAATACCTATAGCCACGACCCTCGTACGCAATTTCAGAATTTCGCCCTCTTCTCGATGGGTGCGTACGGTTATGCTGCCGACACCAAAGGCTTTACTTATGGTGCGGTCGTTGAGTGGTATCAAGATGACTGGATTTTAAAAGTTGCTCGATTGGCAATGCCTACCATTCCAAATACCGCTCAGCTAGATTACAGCCTGTCAAAAGACTATGGCAACCAAATTGAGGCTACGCGCAAGCATGAACTCTGGGGGCAACCCGGAGCCCTGCGCGCACTCTTCTATCAACAACATGCATTTATGGGTAGTTATCAAAATGCAATCTCTTATGGGCAAGAAACCAATACCATCCCTGATATTGTGGGCGTACGTTCCGCTGCGCAAAATTCCTGGGGCTACGGACTGAATGCGGAACAAGCCATCAACGAAGATATTGGCGTATTTGCACGCTGGAGCTGGAACCCTGGACAAACTGAAACCCAAACACTAGATATCAGCAGATCCCTGTCGGGTGGGGTAACGCTCAAAGGCACGACTTGGTCCCGCCCTAACGATACTGTGGGTGTTGGTTACGCCATTAACGGAATCTCCGCCTCTGAAATCACTTACCTCCAACAAGGGGGCATGACCGCGTTCATTGGTGATGGAGCTTTAAACTACAAAAATGAGCAAGTTTTCGAAACATATTACAGTGCAAAGGTCTATAAAGACCTCTTTATATCAGCAGACTATCAACGCATTGCCAACCCAGCCTACAACTCAGCTCGCGGCCCAGTGAATTTCTTCGGAGTACGGGCGCATATTGAAATTTAAGCCTACGGCTTAATAGCCTCAACCCCAGCAACAGTAGCAACATTGCCAAATAACATTATTCGCAAGTAATATTTATAACGATACCTATAAAAATGGTGTAATGTTGGAAAACAGAAGCATTTTTTAACTCAACATATGTGAGAGATATGTTCGAAATTACCCACTGCGATCCGGAAACTGGATGCATCCTTGTTGAAGATAAAGACTTTGGTCTCGAATATGAATTCACCGAGCCCGAGCTCAAGAAGGCCGTCATTGTGAATGACTATGACCTACATATAACAACCAAAGATGGTCAGCAGAAAGTTTTACCCATATTGACCAGATAGCCTTAGCAGGCACATTCAGTAAGCAAGTTTTTTTGCTAAAGCATGATTACAATAGGGAATGCTTACCAATTCTTACTTAAAATTTCTGGTCGCTAGCCATAAACTTCTCTCTGAATTCTCTGGAGATGAAAAACTGGTTTTAGAAGAAGTTGTCAAAAAGGGGTCCGAGAGCCCATACCGCGTACAAGAAATCATTTCCATGCATTCCATTGCCTCTCAGGCTACCCTTCATAAGGTTGTCTCGGGTCTCGTGACTCGTGGATTTCTCAATCTAAAAACGAGCAAGGAAGACGGGCGAGTGA
>CAIYZI010000455.1 GCA_903930665.1 uncultured beta proteobacterium | reverse complement strand
TTGAAGCCTCTTGTTTTGATGGTAACTACATTACGGGCGATATTAACGAGTCTTATTTAGATGCTTTGGAGGCCGCCAGAAATACCACTGCAGCCAAGGCTGATCGTCAAGGCGACCCTAGTGATTTTGCTCGCTCACAGCTTCACTTACATTTAGCTACCGAAGATTAATGAAAGATATCGAAATGCCCTGAAATGGGCGTTTCATCAATTCGGTGTCAAAATAGAATCATGAAAAGTACAACTAAGCGCCTGAAACCTGATTTTTCCAAGCTCGCACTCGAGACTATTGCGGTTCGTGCTGGTACTCGTCGCACCGCTGAATACCAAGAACATTCTGAAGCGATGTTTTTAACCTCAAGCTTTTGTTTTGAGAGCGCAGAATTAGCAGCTGACGGCTTTGCCCATGCAGACCAAGGTTTTATTTATTCAAGATTTACCAATCCCACGGTAAGCATGTTCCAGGATCGCTTGGCTGCGCTTGAGGGTGGTAAAGCGTGTATTGCCACCTCTTCTGGTATGGCTGCGATTTTAACAATGGCTATGGCGCATTTACAAGCAGGTGATCACGTGGTCTGTTCGCGCTCTGTATTTGGCGCAACGATTCAATTGTTTTCAACAATTCTTGGTCGTTTTGGAATCACCACAACCTATGTTGACTTGGCCGATACAAAGGCATGGCAAGCTGCTGTTCAAGAAAACACCAAAATGTTTTACTTGGAAACACCATCCAATCCCTTAACTGATATTGCTGACATCAAGGCGATTTCTAAAATTGCCAAGAAAGCAAAAGCCTTATTTGCTGTTGATAATTGCTTCTGTACACCAGCCTTACAAAAGCCTTTATCACTGGGGGCTGATGTGGTCATTCATTCGGCAACAAAGTATTTGGATGGTCAAGGCCGTGTAGTTGGCGGGGCTATTGTTGGTAGCAACGATTTTGTAATGGGTAAGGTATTCCCATTCGTTCGTACCGCTGGTCCAACGCTTTCAGCTTTTAATGCCTGGGTATTTTTAAAGGGTCTTGAAACGCTTGAATTGCGCATGAAACAGCAAAGTCAAAATGCACTTGCCCTGGCACAGTGGTTAGAAAAGCAGCCAGGTGTTGAACGTGTTTACCATCCCGGCCTGAAATCCCACCCCCAATATGCATTGGCAAAACGCCAGCAAAAGGCGGGCGGGGCAATTCTGTCTTTTACTTTAAAAGGCGGAAAGAAAGCTGCATTCAAACTCATTAATCAAACTAAGCTTTGCTCAATTACAGCAAACCTTGGTGATACTCGTACAACCATTACCCATCCAGCCACTACTACACATTGTCGCGTGACCCCAGAGGCTCGTAAGCTTGCTGGAATCACTGATGGATTGGTTCGCATTGCCGTTGGTTTAGAAAACGTCACTGATTTAATGAATGATCTCAAGGGTGGCTTAAAAGCCCGCTAGGAATATTCATGAGTTTTACTGACGCCACCCAGTTCTGGAATGAGCGCTTTGATAATGAAGAATTTATCTTTGGAAAAGCACCTAATAAGTATCTTGTTAACCAAGCTAAACAGTATTTAGCTTCTGGTCAAAAAGCACTTTGTATAGCTGATGGTGAAGGACGCAATGGAGTTTGGCTTGCTAAACAAGGTCTAGTCATCGAAGGTTTCGATGTTTCAGATATCGCCTTAGAAAAGGCCAAGAAATTTGCAGAAGACAATAAGGTAAGTATTGCTTACTCTTTTAGTGACGTAGATTCTTGGAGCTGGCAGGAAAATACATATGACGCCATCATTGCCATCTTTATTCAGTTTGCAGATCCTGCAATGCGTTTGCGTTTATTTAAGAATATTCTTTTGGCTTTAAAACCAGGTGGAATTTTTATTCTTCAAGGTTATACGCAAAAGCAGTTAGAGTACAAAACTGGTGGGCCAATATTGATTGACCACCTCTACACAGAAGAAATGATTCGTGAAATGATTTCGGGGTTGGAGATACTGGATCTTCAAAGCTATGATGCAGTGCTTGAAGAGGGTACTCGGCATATTGGCATGTCGGCCTTACTTGGGTTGACGGCACGCAAACCTTTTAAAAGCAGTATCGCTTAAGTTTTTTAATTCGGGTGAAAGGGTTGTTTGTAATAACCCTTTGTAGCTTGCTAATTTCAGATTTTTAGCCCTTATTAGTTGTACCAAACCACTTAAAGCAATCAAATGAAAGTCTGCATACAATACTCATCTGGCTTCTTACCTGACGGTAATTGAGTGCCGTATAAATTAACTAACTTTTTAATGATTTCCATGTGGGAATTCAATAGGGATTGATGATGAATCAACAACGTAGGGCTTTATTAAAGTATTCAGCAGTTTTTGGTCTAATGGCATCGGCTGGTCTAATTAGCGTTGCTCAAGCTGATGAATGGAATAAGGCGGCTTTTGAAGGTAAAAGCTTAGACGAGGTATTCAAAGCTCTAGGTACTGGTAGTCCCGATAAATCTTCCTCGGTGACTTTAAATGCACCGGATATCGCTGAAAATGGCGCCGTTGTTCCAGTTAGCATTTCAACTACGCTTAAAGCTGATCAAATGGCAATCTTAGTTGAAAAGAACCCCAGCACCTTGGCCGCTCAATTTTTTATTCCAGCCGGTACAGAGCCTTTTGTAACTACGCGTATCAAAATGGGACAAACCTCAAATGTTTACGCTTTAGTGAAGGCTGATGGCAAGTGGTCAATGGCGGTGAAAGAAATCAAAGTCACCCTCGGTGGTTGTGGCGGCTAACTTTCCCCGATAGATCGATTAATCCATAAATTATTTAGATAGAGATAAAAAAATGTCAGATCCAATGCGCATTAGAGCAGCAGAAAAAGATGGCCTTGTAGATGTCAAGATTTTGATGAAGCATGATATGGAATCGGGACAGCGCAAAGATTCTTCTGGAAAACTCATACCTGCCTGGTTTATTAGCTCTCTTAATGTTAAGGCTCAGGGTAAGGATGTATTTAATGCCCATTTTGGTCCCGCCATCTCTAAGGATCCTTTTTTGAATTTCAAATACAAGGGTGCTAAAGGCGATAAGATTGTAGTGAGCTGGGTTGATACAAAAGGCGATAAGCGGACTGACGAAACAACTGCCTCTTAAATAGATTATTAATAAACTTATTTCATAGCCCTATTCATGACTTCAGCGCGCGGAATTTTGAAGAGCATTCTCTTTTTGCTTGCCTCACTGATCGGCACTCATTACGCTGTTGCGCAATCTACCGCTGATGATATTGCCAAGTACCGCGAAATGATTGCAGAAGG
>CAIYZI010000454.1 GCA_903930665.1 uncultured beta proteobacterium | reverse complement strand
CTATACCGCCCAATGCTTTTATCGTTTTAACAATCGGATTGCCAGCATTCCCATTCCTGAAAATGTGGGTGATTTTCGTCTGATGGATAGGGTAGTCGTTGATGCACTTAAGCAACTACCAGAACGGCAGCGCTTTATGAAGGGGCTATTTGCTTGGGTGGGCTTCAAAACACAAGTGATTGAATACCATAGAGAAGAACGCGCTAACGGCGGAACCAAATTCTCCATGTGGAAATTGTGGAACTTTGCCATTGACGGAATTACTAGCTTTAGCACCCTTCCCTTACGAGTGTGGAGCTACCTCGGAGCAAGCATTGCCGTGCTTTCCCTGTTTTATGCCTTATTTATCATTACCAGAACCTTAATACTGGGTATTGACGTTCCAGGCTATGCCTCCCTCTTGGTGGTTGTGCTTTTTCTGGGCAGTCTTCAGCTAATGAGTATCGGCCTACTGGGAGAGTATGTTGGAAGGCTTTATCTCGAAGCCAAGCAGAGGCCAGTCTATTTGGTGCGAAAAGTCCATCAATTCACCAAAGAGTTCGAGTAACCCGCATCAGGATGGCCATTCTGAAAAATGTGCATCGCCTTTATTGGATAGCGCCATTAGCGCTTGGTTTAGTAGGGTTTTTTGTTATCGCCAGCCCAAGTATTCTGATTCCGACCAATATTGCTTGGCTACAAAATGGAGATCCTTCTACTTATTTTTTGGGTTGGGATTTTTTTAGATACAGCCCATGGACCCTCCCCTTGGGCTTGAACCCCCACTATGGACTTGAGCTTTCGAACTCCATCGTTTATAGCGATTCGAATCCCTTATTAGCCCTACTCTTTAAACCCTTTAGTGAATTTTTGCCAGCGCCATTTCAATATTTTGGCATTTGGATATTGGCATGCATCTTGCTGCAGACTTGGTTTGGGTGGAGACTCATTAGCCTAGTGAGTAGTGATATAAAAATCCAGTTAATTGGAGCTGCCTTCTTTCTGCTCTCACCCACAATGATCTGGAGGTTACACCCCTACATTCTCCACATCAATTTAGCAGCCCATTTCCTCATTCTTTGGGCTTTCTACCTCACCTTTAAACCCAAGGCTAGCCATCACTGGCGCTCTTGGTATATCTTGATTGCTTTAGGCACTCTGATTCACGCTTATCTGCTGGCAATGGTTTTGGCTCTGTTTTACGCCGACCTCCTTGATCGTAGAAAGCAACAAGAAATTACCCCAAACCAATCTCAAATCATCATCTTGATTGTCTGCGGAATTGTTGGGTCACTCGCCTGGCTTTCTGGGTATTTCTCCACCGGCCCATACCTAGCCATGGCTGGTTATGGATTTGATCAAGTGAACTTGCTAACCCTCATTGATCCAGGTAAGGCTGAGTATGGCTTATGGTCCAATCTCCTCCCCAACTTACCCGGCGAAGGACCTGGTCATGAAAGTTTTAATTATTTAGGCTTGGGAATGATTTGCCTAGGACTAATACTTACACCTCTCGTTATTCTGCGCCCACCTAAATTTAAAACAGCCTTCCAAGAAAAACCCTACTTTTATATTGCTATTGCTCTCTTTGCAATTTTCGCCATCAGCAATCACATCAGAATCGGGAACTTTGAATGGGATATTCCACTGCCAGAGATGATTGTGAATACGGCGGGAATCTTCAGATCTTCAGCAAGGATGTTTTGGCCGCCCTTCTACTTTATTTACTTTTTTATTCTCTATGGGGTTATTAAATACTTCCCAAACAAATTAGCAGCACTCATTCTTGTGCTTGCTTTAGCAATTCAAGTGATTGATACCAGCGGTGGACGCCAGGTGGTTAAAGAGGGTTTAGCGACTACTCCAAGCTCTACTTGGAGTAACCCCATGAAATCAGATTTTTGGAATGAAGCAGCCCAACACTATGAGAAAGTTCGCTGGTTAAAACCTGGTCAACTACATGAAAAATGGAAGCAAGTTGCCTACTATGCCGCACTAAACCACAAAGCAACTGACTCTACTTACTTAGCCAGAATCAATCTTGCAAAATTTATCGATATTGAGACTAAAGCGGAGTCAACCATAGCCAGCGGAAAATATGAACAAGACACGCTTTACATCATCGAAGACTCTACCGTAGAGGAAGTTAAAGCCCATTTGAATGGATCTACCGATCTATTGCAGAATATAGATGGTTTTAATGTTCTGGCTCCAGGCTGGTATTCCAAAACATCCGCTAAACACTAGTTTTTTTAGAGATAGGTTCATTTTGGATTTAAAAGAAATAGGCGCCTTAGATTTCACGGCCGAAGGTCACTGGTATTACGAGAGTAAAGCCCTTGCATTGCAGGATTTTCTTGGGCCACGAAAATTACAATCTGTGCTCGATATCGGCTCTGGATCGGCATTTTTCTCTAAATATCTCTTGGATCATTCTGAGATTACAAACGCGATATGCGTAGATACTAGTTACCCAAAAAACTCTCATGAGTTGTGGCATGGAAAATCCATTAGCTATCGCAATACCATTGAGTCCACGCAGGCTGATTTAGTCTTGCTAATGGATGTACTTGAGCATGTGGATGATGATCTAGGTCTTCTTACCCAATATATCGCCATGGCACCAAGGGGCTCGGTTTTTGTTATCACCGTGCCTGCATTTCAATTCATGTGGAGTGGTCATGATGAATTTCTGGGTCATAAAAGACGTTATACCCTCAAGGAGGTTAATACCCTATGCTCCAAGGCTGGCCTGAAAATACATTCAAGCGGGTATTTTTTTGCTTTAATTTTTCCGTTGGCTTTATTTAGCCGTCTCTTAACGAAGTGGCTTCAGCCTAAATCTCAAAATATATATAGCCAGTTAAAGCGTCATCATCGAGCTGTAAATTTTGTACTCAAGACGCTCTGTAGGGCTGAGCTATGGGCCATTGGCAAAAACAAACTTTTCGGCCTATCCGTCTTTGCCATTGGAACCAAAGTCTAAGCTACTTAGATCAAGCCTTTTTTCTTCAAATTGGCTAAGCGATTATTCAGGCTTTTTAAGGTGAGAAGATGTAGCTTTTCACCTTCAGACCAATTACTACCCTTCCACTCAATTCCTTCTTCGGTTACGCTAACGAATGGCTCTTTGCCCTCTTTTGCATAAGCCTCAAGAATTCCCATCAATACCGCCCTGTCACCGTAACCTTCGGCATCTTTAATCGCATCCAAAATAGGTTTGGTAATGGAGTCTTTAAATATCTCCTTGGACTCTGATTTCTTGGTCGTCTTCGCGGCATCTGCCTTGTATGGGTGTGGCCATTCAAACACCATGCGGGCGGAATTCTTAACCGCTTCAGGACTGACCATGCCATCGTTTATGGCGGGCTTACCCTCTTTAGGCTGTTGACCTGGCAAATTTAAGCTCAAAATCCAGTTTTCAAACTCAAGAGTACGGCTGTAATGATTTTCATCTCCGCCCTTGCTATCGTCTTGCTGGGATTGCAATAAGGTGACCCAAGCCCAAGCAATATCTTTTGGCGAGGCAAACTCCCGATCAAGAATCTCACTTGTTCGCTTAAGGATGGGCTTTGATGACAGCTTTTTCATAACATTCTTTCTTTACTACTTACATTTAAGGATTCGAAACGAAGGAGTAGACCCCTCTTGATAGATTGATAAATCTAGTTCGATTAAGGCTATTTTTTCATGCTTTTGGATTGCATGCCCACTTATTGATAAATATTGGGCAAAAACTACCTGAAGAGCCTAATTAAGAAATCTAGATGGCTGGTGCTAGCTCAGCTCCTGTCGGGGTTTTATAGCGGTTATATGACCACATATATTGATTGGGTTTAGCAATAATCATTTGCTCAAAATAGGCATTCATAACCGTACAAGCCTCTATGGGGCATGCCGGATACTTTTGCATCATTACTTTAGTTTTGATTCTCCAGCCCCTACCAAAGCTCAATCTTTCAGAACCCATAAATAGAGTTGTTGCATCGCAATTTCGAGTTAATTTAATCGGAAATGAACTTGTATATGCATACTGATTAAAAAATTTAGCCCAAACGCCATCAGCTACACTGGGCACCTGATCAGCAACAATGCCGATGATCTCTCCATTACTTAATGCGCGTTTAATCTTTCGCACACCACCAAGATTTGCCTCCACAAACTCTACCCCAGGATGCTGACGGCCTCTAACCATCAAATCATTTACCCAAGTCTTTCGAGCAGGCCTATACATATAAGTAGACTTCACAGTTTTAGAAAACAGGCGAGGCAGAATTTCAAAGCCACCGAGATGCGCCGTAAGAATAATCAATCCTTTGCCATTTTTAGACAATTCGATAATTTTCTCCAAATCCTCTATGCTTGATTTCTTCAGAGCACCTTTGGGATGAGCCCAAATCCATAGAATGTCAGCAAACATCATTCCAGACTGTCTTGAAACTTTCCATGGGGCCGCAATAAAGTCAAACGAGATTGCAGCGCTATCAAGATTTTTGTTCAGGCTTCGCCTATAACGCGGGGACAATAGGTAAATCAAGATACCAACACCACCACCGATGAGCTGCAACAAAAATAACGGCAGAGAACTAAAAAGTCTCAATATGAAATACATTTATCCTTAGGTTTTCAAAACGAGAAGCCACCCGAAGGTGGCTTGAATATGAATCACTTGGCAAATATTAAATTTGCGCAAATTGTGAATCCTTACTCAGCTGACTTTACTTCAGCAACAGCTTCAGGAGCTGTTTCAGCGTGTACTGTTTCAGCATGAACTGGTTCAGCTGGAATAGTTTCTGGAGTGATTTCTGGATTAGGATTAGTTGCTTGATTCATTTGGATTACCTCTAAAAGATGAACTCACGAAATGGTGAATTCGCCCATACCCTAACAGCTATATTCAGATAACGTAGGTTTAATTTGGAAAGCAGACACGCGGATTCCGCCAAAATCAATGAGCTGGACGCTATTGAAGATCCGGAGGAGCGTGCCGAGATCGAGGCCCTTAGGCGAGACTTCAAACAAAGGAAGATGTTCGG
>CAIYZI010000453.1 GCA_903930665.1 uncultured beta proteobacterium | reverse complement strand
TGGCTAACCGCTGGATTAGTCCCTATCCCGTGAAGTTTGGCCCGCATCAATATGAGCATGCTATTGCAGTAGATCAGCAAACGGCATTGTTAATTGAGCAAAAGGCGCCAGATCAAAGCTTTCAGGCGGCCATCCTTACCAATCCAAATAAGACCGGATCAGCCTATTTCTTAAAGACCTTAAACAATCCTTATTGCGATAAAAGTGGGGATTTACTAGATAAGAAATGTGATGGCAGCTTCACTTTAAAAGCCACCCAAGTTGATAAGCTCAAAGCTAGCGCAAGCATTTCTTTAGATTTATTCAATCTATCCACTTGGCAACCTACTGCCAATGCAAAACCCAATAACTACATAAGGTATTCAGTAGATATCAGCAATGGCAAAATCTCGGTTACGGGAAACGCTGGTAATTTGTATTAGCCTTAATCTTCATGCCCCCTAAGAAGTTGCTCAGAACTAATGGATTTATGGATTTTCTTGAGTAGGATCAATTTACGGGAGGCAAATAGTCTGTCCGCCTTGTATTGAGCATTGAGAAGTCGCAACATGAAATCACCGCTTTGTAAGTAAGCAGATTTTTACTAGGTGATAGAAGGTTGAGCCTCTTATGTATATTTCAATAAAAACTAAGTTTGCCATAGTGCTAGTTTTTTCCCTGATGTGGATGGGGTTTTCGATCTGGTTTTCACAGCCTTGGTACAAAGACCTCACCGCTCAAATAGGCCTATATCCAGCATATTTTTTCATTACTTTTATCGCTATAGTTCCAGGCTTCATCAATGCGTTTGTGTTTATGTCTTTGCTGATGGATAAGCGCCCAAAAATCATTGAAGACCTGAAATATCCTCCAGTCACTCTTTTAATGGCGGCCTATAACGAGGCAACCGTTATTCGCTCTACTTTAAATAGTCTTTTTCTCCAAAATTATCCCGCACCAATACGCGTTATTGTGATCAGTGATGGGTCCTATGATGAAACGGTAGATGTTGTCCGAGAAACTGAGAATAAGCATCCAAATTTAGAATTAATCTATCTTCATCACAATTGTGGCAAAGCCGCAGCTTTAAACCATGGCTTAGCTAAATGTGAAACAGATATTGTGATTACTGTAGATGCGGATTCTTATATCAATAAGGATGGAATTCGGAATTTAGTTGGCCGTTATTTATCAGACCCAATCAATACTGCCGCAGTGGCTGGCGTGATACTGATTCGAAACTCTCGGGAAAATTGGATTACCAAAGCCCAAGAGTGGGATTACTTTTTAGGTATTGCTGGCATTAAGAGAATTCAGTCTTTGTTTCAGGGGACCTTGGTAGCGCAAGGTGCTTTTTTTTATACGACCGAAAAATTTTGAATGAACTCGGTGGTTGGCCCGGTATGGTTGGCGAAGATATAGTACTCACTTGGAAAATACTTAATGCAGGTTATCGGGTAGGGCATGCAGAGGATGCCTTGGCATTTTCAGACTGCCCTAATACGCTTACTAAATTTGTGCAGCAAAGAAAGCGCTGGTCTCGTGGCCTTATTGAGGCGTTTAAAGAAAACCCTTCCATCCTGGCCAAATCAAGATTTTCCACTTTGTACATTTGGTTTAATTCCATGTTTCCTTTGATGGATATTGCCTATACCTTTGGTTTTATTCCTGGGGTAGTTTTAGCTTGCTTTGGAAGATTATGGATTGTTGGCCCCATGACCTTAACGCTCCTGCCAATGGCTTTTTTATTGAATTGGCAAGTCTATGTCAGGGGAAGGGAAATGTTTTTCCATCAAAACCTCAGAATTCGTAAAAATATCTTCGGATTTTTCTCTTACATTCTTGCATACGGCATTATTTTGCAACCAGCTTGTGTGTATGGCTATTTTTCGGAGCTGTTTGATCTTCGCAAGACTTGGGGGACCAAATGAGAAGGCTACTACCCATCTGCTTTTTGGCCATATCCTGTGCGCTTGTGCCCATTAGTCGCGCTGAAGATATTCCCGATCCAGCTCAGGCTCCCGATCCTGAACCCGTTAAACAGGCTGTATCGATTCCTAATGCGTTTTTTTCTTCAGATAGCGAAGGTTTTTCTGCCTATAAGTATCGGGCTGGTTTTATGCCTTTATATGAGCATGGCGAGAAATACTCGGGCATCAGCTATCAACATAATTACTTTACGCAAAACGGCTGGCAATCCTCTGGAGATATTTATACGCTCTATACCAAGGCGATTGATCCCAATACCGCTCTTGGCTATAACCTCAATATTGGCTACAACCTAGAAAATGGTCACGCACTCATCACCACGGATAGCAATTACGCCTTTCAGGTAACCGATACCACCAGAGCAGAGTTGATGCTCAATCGCGATCGGGTAGAGACACAGAACTCTTTAAATAATGGTATTTACTACACCTTGGGTGCTGCTAGTGTGGAGCAGAAAATCATTGAGCGTTTAACGGCCATTGTGATGGGTGGAGATATGTTTTTCTCTGATACCAATAGCAGGCCAATGGTGAGGGCAAAGTTGATTTATGACCTATTACCTGAATATGGTGTCACAGCACAGCTTCGTTATCGTCAGTATTGGGATACTAATACCAGTTTGCCAAATAACTATTTCAATCCTAGTCAATATAGCGAAACGATGGTCGCTTTTGGTATGAGAAAGCGGTTTGAGGGATGGGTATTTAGCGGCACTGCAGGGGTTGGTCGGCAGTCTGTGAATCAAGAGGCGAATACAACTACTCAGCTATATGAGTTTGCAGCCACAAGTCCAGTGAACTCGAATGATTATTACTTTAAAACCCGCATGGGATACGGTAAATCTGCCGGCTTTCAAGGGCCAAATTACTTCTATCGTTACATTATGGAAGAGTTAATTATTCCGTTCTAGTATTCATATTTTGCTTAATAAGATTGCTCTGGTTTCTGTAGAAAAATCCTCGTAAAGGGCCTATATTGAAATAATCAAATAGGATATGGAGTGTTTTTGAACAAGTTTAAAAATTTACTGGTTTACTTAACCGCCTTGGGTGTATTGGGCTTGGTTATTTATTTTTCTGTTGCGCATTTCACAAGAGAAGAGGTTGCGCTTCCGCGTGAAACTATTCGTATTGGGGTGACGCTAACTGCCGACTCCATTCCCGCGATCATTGCCGATCAAAAAGGATTTTTTAGGGAAGAGGGCTTAAACCCTAGCATGGTGAAGTATGCCTATGGAGCGGTTTCTTTTAAGAATCTTCTGGACGGCAATATTGATCTCGCTATGCTTGCTG
>CAIYZI010000452.1 GCA_903930665.1 uncultured beta proteobacterium | reverse complement strand
GGACCCAAGCAATAAACCCTGTACTGTTCATCAATGCTGATCGCCATCTCACTTGATAGCTGGTTGATCAGTTCGGCGGCTACTGCAGGGTTATGCAAAATAGTCTGTCGCATTCGTTCTTGAGCCTCTGGCGGCATGGTGCTTTTGCGTTGGCAGTGAAGAGCGTCACACTCTTTAGGTTGCTTGAAAGCTCTCCGATCATGTGCTCAAACAGAGCAAGGACAGTGGCCTCCGAGGAGTAAAAGTATGGATCGATGATTATCAGGTTCTTGACTGCGTCCAACTTTTTTACGAATCCAAGGATCAACCTCTCAATCTCATTAACGGTGATGACAGGGTGCATAACTGCGTCACAGGTGACATGGAATTTGTACAGTGACGAAGATTCCGTTCTCTGTGATCCATTCGCGGATCACGTCTCGGATGCTTCGCGCATCCATTCTCGAGACAAGGAAGTCTCTGCTGATTTCTGACGTCGAAGTAACTCGATTGAAGAACTCAATGCTATCAATACCTTCCCTGAAACTCTTTACGAAAACGATATCAGTTTCCACGGGCTTGCCTTTCTGTTCATTCGATGATTTAGGTTGATGTCAACCTTGTTCAGATCATGATCTTGTGATTTGTATTCAGAGTCGGACGACTCTCTAGATGCTCATGCCGAAATAGTTTGTAACCACGACGAGCATCAACCTTGCATGAGTGAGGCATTACATTGAGTATTGCAGCTTGGAAATCGAGGTGTAATGGGAGGTCCATTCCAGCCTACCAATATGGCACCTAAATGACTAGGCCCCGGATGGTGGCATGCGGTCGCAGTAACATCGCCGCCCACAATGCCTTTCGCAATTTCTGAATGAGGCACCCAGCCAGTATGAGCCCAGCCCGCTCGCTCATGCTCAATCACACAATCTGGCTTCGGATGTCTGAAGGAATTGTCTGCACCAAAGGAATAAATGAGCCTAGCATAGCCTTGAGTTCTCACCGGGAATGGAACATTTGCGGAGGGATCAAGTCTGGAACCGTGATGAGGGACGGACATCGCAAGATAAGATTCGCAAATGTGAGGGGTGAGGTGTTCGTAGCTCACGTCTCCTGTCAGTAGCCATCGCTGCCAGTTTTCGGGAAAATTCAATATCTCAATTGCAATCCCGGCTCCGTTCCGATCATCACCTGACCCCCTAATTAGCTTTAGTATCCGACCATCGGTGAGGGTATATGACTGTGACTTTATTGCTTCTGTCTGAACAAGAATGAGCTTGCCACCTGCTGAGAGAATTGAAGCTGCAAATGCAATGTGTTTTGGACCAATCGTTAGATCATAGGGAGCAATCCAGGTCCGATGGAGAAATGTGTTCGGTCGCGAACTAGGCGCAAAGTATCGAGCACCGGCCCAATGATCTGTATCCCAGTGCGACAAGATTATTGGAGCTTCATGGCTATTGCACAGAACCAAATTCGGCGGTCGCGTACTAGCGTTTCGATAGACACCACAACCAATATCGTGGAAAAGGGTTACCTGGCCATTCGACTTCAATAAACCGTTCGCAGAACCTTGACCCACATCATATGCAGCCCAGTAAGAAGCTTCAACGTTTGGCAACTCCGAGTTCAAGCTTTGTATGCTTGTCTTTGGCCAAGAACGCATCGAGAATACTGCCATCAGCGATTCTGCGAGTCCCGGCTCGACAGCCTGAATGCTAGCGATGTAGCCCTGCATCGCGTTGGAAAATAATCCATTGAATACGGACGCTGATATGTCGTTTGGTTTTTCCGAGCGATTCATATCAATAGTCATCCACCCCAAGCTAGTGGAATTGAATGCTCCCCTTTCCTTAATCAACTCAGCCTCTTTTCGATGTTGCCGAATCTCAATGTGATAGAGCTGCAACTCGTTAAACAACTCCGTAGCAAGAGATCTATGCTCTCCTGGGGCTTTAAAAGCTTCCGACCAACGAATAGACCATTCAGTATTTGATGCAGTTTTGAACGCCTGCTCAGCACTTTTCACCGATACTGCGTCTAGGCCAATGATGACTGTCTCTTCGTCAATGTCGTCTATCCGGTCGATCCTTGCATAGATTTTGTGAGGAAGGTCGTTTCTATATAAGGAGATTTCTTTGCTGAAGTGTAAATTCATCAAACCTCCTTATATATATTTTTTGTTCTATATCGTTAATGACACCGATAGGTTTGCAGCCAGTCAACCTAAGAGCTGCTCCATGACTAGTTTCGATGGTCGTACAGTCGTAACCATTCCGAAGTTGAGCGACTGCTACCATCAACTCAAACTCGCTAAGTACCTGATATCGGCCGAAAATAGACGATCCTGGCTATTGTAATATTTGGATTTGCTAAGATCTACTGGTATGAGGTCAGTGGTTTCGATACCACCCACCCGATTTGCTCTTATTGGGACGCACTGTACTTCTCTGGGCTGACTTTTACAACAATCGGCTACGGCGACATCTTGCCCTTGCACTGGATGCGAGGATTTGCTGTGCTTGAAGGGTTACTTGGTATCGCACTGACCGGGGCGTTTTTAGTCAGCCTCACCCGGCGCTACATTGATTAGCGGAAGCGGTGAGGACATCGTCTACCACCAAGAGCCGTTTTTCGCACATAGCAGGCAACAAATTTTCGTTGGCTCGTGATTGACCGTGCTTTACTTGTTCACTACTCAACCGTTAGGTTCGAGCAAACCTACAATGCAGTTGCTCTATTATTTATAAACTTCAAATTGGTTGGTATCGCGACTTAAGAGCTTCATCAGTTTTGGGTGAATGAAAATCTTTTCTTTACCCACGCTGATCTCATTCAGAACGCCAACATCAACGAGACTTTTTAGATACCGAGAGGCCGCCTGACGCTTTGCCACTCCCTTGTTTACTAAATCTGAAATTCGGCAATAAGGCTGCTCAAAGATGACATCCACTAATTCACGAGTATAAATTTTAGGTAGATTGATGCGAACAAATTCTGTGGTGTGGTCCGAGAGACTTCTGATCGCTGCGATCTTTTCAGTTGTCCATCGGGATGTTTCTTCAACTGCTTTGAGCATGAAAAGTATCCACGGCTCCCACGCTTCATCACGGGTTACATCAAGCAGGAGCTTATAGTAGTCGTTCTTGTTTGCAATGATGTGGCGGCTAAGAAACAGAATTGGTAATTGCAATAAGTCTTGCTGGATCAAATACAAGATGTTGATCACTCGCCCCGTGCGTCCATTGCCATCAATAAATGGATGCACTGCTTCAAATTGGTAATGCCCAACAGCCATACGAATGAGAGGGTCAATCTCTTCCTCATTGTGAATCAAACGTTCCCAGTTAGCCAACATATCGCGCAGAGTTTTTTCACCCTCTGGCGGCGTATAAATGACCTCACCAGTTCTATCATTGATTAACTGGGTCCCTGGTGTTTTTCTGATGTCCATGTCTACACCTTTAAGGGTGCGACAGATTTCAACTGCGGTTGCTGTACAAAGTGGACGGTCTTTTAATGATTGATAGCCCTTGTGCAGTGCGGATCGATAACGAAGTGCCTCTTTGGTTGCAGGGTCTGCTTGGCTTTCCCATTGCGCGTGCTGAAAAAGCTTGTCTGTCGTCGTAACGATATTCTCAATCTCTGAGCTGTCCTTTGCCTCAAGCAGCGGGATTGTATTAATCAGCATGGTTTGATTGGGTATCAAACCCGCAGCTTGCTTGAGCTCAGCCAAAGCTGTCCGTGCATTGATGCAAGCCTTTAGAACAGCTCTGCTTTCCAAGTTCTGAGCGGGAGGCAATGGAGGAAGGCTGTTGTGTGGTTTTTCGGGGGTCCAGGACATCTCGGCATTTCTCATGGTTCAAAAAGTATTTTTGTCGACATGTTTTAATGGTATAGCGATGTGAGCGACATGTCCAGAGAATGTGTCGATGTTTTTGCAATTCGACGACATGTTCAAAAAACGTGTCGTCAAAATATAAATTCATCGACACGATGGTTGCTAAGGCTGCGTATTCCAGCACACTTGGACACCTAATCCACTAACACTTGGACCCCCCGGTGTCAGGGTAGTTGTCGCATTTAGTTTAGTGTAGACCGGGGGCGGAAAATAGGTTTTAAATGGAGCGAATTTCCGCAGAACGTAAAGAGGCAGTGATCAAGAAAATGCTACCTCCTCTTAGTATGTCAATAAATGAGTTAGTGGAGGTCGAAGGTATCTCGAGAGCCACGCTATATGATTGGAGGGCCAATCTATCAAGCGAGGGAGAAGAGATGTCAAGCCTGCAAAGAGATCCCCAGAATTACTTAAGTGCTGAGGCTAAGTTGAGCGTCGTCATTGAAACCATTGCGATGAACGAAACTGAGCTCAGTCAGTACTGTCGTGAGCAGGGCTTTTATCCTCAAGAGGTAAAGGGGTGGAAGCAAGC
>CAIYZI010000451.1 GCA_903930665.1 uncultured beta proteobacterium | reverse complement strand
GTGATTTCATCTCCGCCAATGACTTCAGTCTGTAGTAGGGCGCCAACAATGATGATGCCCGAGATAGCATTCGTTACGGCCATGAGTGGGGTGTGCAATGCAGGGGTGACATTCCATACTACGTGATAACCAACAAAAATGGCGAGCACAAAGACGGTGATGTTTTGAACTGTAAGGATGCTTTGAAAGGCGGCGAGATCCATGATGTTTCCTTCGTATGAATGTGTTCTATGAGTTTTTACGAATCGCTTGGCCATCACGACACATTAAGCAGGCAGTAACAATGTCGTCATCACTTGGAATAACTAACTTCGCCTCTTGATCAATGATGAGTTTCATAAAGTCGAGCACGTTGCGTGAGTACAGTGCAGATGCATCCGCAGCAACCATGCTGGCTAGATTGGTATAGCCAACAATTTTTACGCCATTTACTTCAATCACTTTATCGGCTTGGGTAAGTGGACAGTTGCCTGATCCGTTATCTCCACGTCCTGCAGCTAAGTCAATAACGATTGAACCAGGCTTCATATTGACAACCGTATCGCTATGCAAAAGAACTGGCGGCTTACGCCCAGGAATTAAAGCGGTAGTAATGACGATGTCAGCTTGCTGTGCTCGCTCTGCAACTAATGCAGCCTGACGCTTCATCCAAGCATCAGGCATTGGGCGTGCATAACCTCCAACACCTTGCGCGATCTCGCGCTCCTCATCGGTCTCATAAGGTACATCAACAAATTTCGCACCCAAGGATTCAATTTGCTCTTTGGCGGCTGGACGAACATCAGAAGCTTCAATGACCGCACCTAAACGCTTCGCACTTGCAATGGCTTGCAAACCCGCAACCCCAGCGCCCAAAATCAAAACGCGGGCCGCTTTTACCGTGCCAGCAGCAGTCATCAGCATAGGCATGAAGCGTTGATATTCATTGGCGGCGATCATGACCGCTTTGTAGCCAGCAATATTAGCCTGAGATGAGAGTACGTCCATGCTTTGTGCGCGAGTTGTTCTGGGGGCTGCCTCCAAAGAAAAGGCGGTAATGCCCTGCGCGGCCATTGCTTCGATATTGTGGTTATCAAACGGGTCAAGCATTCCAATAAGAACACTGCCAGTTTGAAGATGTTTGAGTTCTGCAGCTTCTGGTGCGCGTACTTTGAGTACGATTTCTGCTCCTAAGGCGTCAGATGCACTTCCAATGCTTGCTCCCGCTGCCTCGTAGGCTGAATCTGGTTGACTTGCTTGAACGCCAGCGTCCTTTTGAATGACTACCTGGTGGCCTTGACCGATGAGTTTCTTAACGGTTTCTGGGGTGGCGGCTACTCGAGTTTCCCCGGGCCTGATTTCAAGTGGCACTCCTATGCGCATGGCATGTCTCCAAATGCTAATTTTTTTAAAAATCTATTTTAGTTAAATGGGTCAAAAAGCACCTATTTACTTACCCTTATACCCATTGTGCAAATCTTAACGATATTCTAGTTAAGATTTGACTAAGACTTCTACAATGGGGTTTTCAGCTTATATCGAATTCTCGCATTTTTTGATGATCCCGTTAAATTCTTCAGCAATTCCCCCTGTAAAGCCATCCAAAGTCGTGATTGGGATGTCTGGAGGCGTAGATTCCTCCGTGGCAGCTTGGATGCTAAAGCAGCAAGGCTATGAAGTTATTGGCCTTTTTATGAAAAATTGGGAAGATGATGATAGTGATGAGTATTGTTCCTCTCGTCAAGATTGGCTCGATGTTGTCTCGGTAGCCGATCTGATTGGGATTGATGTTGAAGCGGTGAATTTTGCTGCGGAATACCGAGAGCGGGTATTTGCGGAGTTTTTACGTGAATATGCCGCAGGACGCACACCTAACCCAGATGTACTGTGTAATGCAGAAATTAAGTTCAAAGCATTTCTGGATCATGCAATGAGTCTAGGGGCTGATGCTATTGCAACTGGCCACTATGCCCGTGTACGCCATGGAGAGGGTCAGGTACAACTTTTGAAGGCTGTTGATGCGAGTAAAGATCAAAGTTACTTCTTGCATCGCTTGAGTCAACAGCAGCTGGCCAATGTGATCTTCCCTTTGGGGGAGATTCCTAAAACTGAAGTCCGGAAAATTGCAGAAGATATTGGTCTCCACAATGCGCGCAAGAAAGACTCGACTGGCATCTGTTTTATTGGCGAGCGTCCCTTTAGAGAGTTTCTAAACCGTTACTTGCCACGCACTCCAGGACCCATTAAAACCCCAGAAGGCAAAGTAGTTGGTGAGCACATGGGCCTAGCCTTCTTTACGCTTGGTCAACGCAAGGGCATTGGCCTTGGTGGCAGTCAGGATGGTAATGGAGACGCTTGGTATGTCGCTCGTAAGGATATGCCCAATAACACTTTATATGTTGCTCAGGGTCATGGGCATCCTTGGCTTTTAAGTAATACCCTAGCGGCCATTGATGCCAATTGGATTTCTGGTCATGCGCCAAGCCCTGGAAAATATTCAGCCAAGACACGCTACCGTCAAGTCGATGCACCTTGTGAGTTTTTGCTGAGCTCTGATGCACCTTTGAGTTTTCAGCTAACCTTCCCGGAAGCTCAATGGGCTGTAACCCCAGGTCAATCCGCTGTTTTATATGACGGTGATATTTGTCTAGGCGGCGGAATTATTTCCGCCTAAAAGCCTTGGAAAAATAGCCTAATACAAGACTTAATAAATTAAGCTGCTGGCGGATCAGTTTCGATAAACGAGGCTCTTTGCATCAATTTTTGATACAGACGATCCAAGTTGGGGTATTGAGATTGCCATTCGATAGTTGGGAAGCGGAATAATAAGTATCCCAAAGCGCAACCAACAGCAATATCAGCTAAGGTCATTTGGTTGCTGTAGCACCAAGCATTTTCTCCGAGCTCCTTGGACATTTGACCGAGACCAGCGTCAATTTTGCCCATTTGGCGTTCTATCCAAGCCGGACTTTGTTGCTCCGCAGGACGCCATGTAGCTTCTAAACGGGCCAAAATGCTGGCATCTGTAATTCCGTCAGCTAATGTTTCCCAGGTCTTGACGGTTGCGCGCTCTCGGCTGGAGGCTGGAATAAGCTTTCCAACAGGACTTAGGGTGTCGGCATACTCAGCAATAACGCGGGAGTCATAGATAGCTTCGCCATCGTCCAAAACCAGGCAAGGCACCTTACCTAGGGGGTTTGAAGAGTTAATTTTGGTATCTGCGGCCCAGACATTATCTAGCTCTAGATCAACATCGACCTTTTTTTCAG
>CAIYZI010000450.1 GCA_903930665.1 uncultured beta proteobacterium | reverse complement strand
CTGCATTTAAGGAAATACTGGGGTACATATTCGCAGTTGCCACGCCCACATCAGCACTTGTTACATGCATTTGCGCCTCAGCAGCCAGAATATCTGGTCTGGCTCTGACCAGCTCCGATGGAAGGCTAACTGGAATATCTGATGGTAAGGTGAGGCTTTCCAAGGTAATATCAGAAAGATTTACATGGGAAGGATCAACCCCCTCCAATACTGCAAGTAAATGCTCTGCCTGACTGACGCGTTGACGCAATGGCGCAATGGAAGCTTCGTTGCTGGCAATCAACGTTTGAATACTTAATACTGTCGCATAGGCAGCCGTACCACCAGTTACCTGAGCTTGCGCAACTTTTAGTTGATCCTTTTCAAGAGCAATTAATTCTTCTGTGGATTTTATTTGCTCAAAATAGGCTGCTCGGGCAATACTGGTATTGACCACATTAGCGGACAATATTAAATAAGCAGCATCAGTCGAGTATTTTTGAAAATCTACCTGCGCACGTAAAGCCTCAACTTGACGTCTTTCACCGCCAAATACATCTAAGACATAGCTGACATTTGCGCTGGCGGTCGATAAATTAAAGATAGATCCAGAGTTAGGCAATCCAGATTCGATAGGGGCTATAGAATTACGTGAGGCCCCTAGTCTTGCCGATACCTGTGGAAAGAAAATCCCATATCCTGCCCGCAATAAATCCTGGCTTTGCAAAAGATTTGCTTCGGATGCCTGCAGGGATGCATTTTGCTTAAGCGCCTCATCAACGATCGCATTTAATGAGGCTGCTTTAAACATTTCCCACCAGCGAGAGTCACTGATTGTTCCCGAGATAAGACTTTGAGAATTTCCATCAGCCGTCAGAGCCTCTTTAGGCAAACCATTCTTTAAATAAGCAGCATTTTGGGGCGGCGATGGGGAGACGAAATCTGGGCCAACAGCGCAAGCAACAAGGCTAGCGCTGATCAAGAGAAAAACAAGGATACGTTTTTTACTTAGCACCACGTTTACCTATATACACATCGACCAATTGACCTGGATATATCGTCACATTCTTTGGCTGATCAAAGCTAAAAATCACTGGAAGAACCCGAACATCCACCCGCTCTGTTCTTTGATTAGATAATTCAATCTTGGGCGAAACATTGGGCTGAAAGCGCACAATTTTTAAAGGAATTTTTAAAGTCGACCCTCGAAGAAACATATAGGCCTCGATATCTCCAGCTGAAGGAAGTCTTTGTAACAGCACCTCATCAACATAGCAACGAACCGCCATAGCCTGACCAACAGCACCCATTACCAAAATAGGATCATTCTGCTGAGTATAGGTGTCATAGACGCCCTGAGCAGAAACATAACTTCCAACAGCAGTATTAATGGAGATAATTTTTCCAGCTGTTAGTGCGTTGATATGGTATTTGGCTAGTAGGCTTGCCGCAGTTTCATATTGCTTTTGACTGACCTCTAAATTTGCCTTAGCAAGGCCAACGGCATCTTTAGCACTATCTAACGCATCTTTACTCACCGCCCTTGGATCAATATCAGCAGCTGCTTTTTGCTTTTGATAAGCATCTTCTGACGTTTTTAAAGATGCGCGAGCCGCGCCGATTTGTGCTTTCGCCTGCTGGGTAGTAGCTTTTTGTACTGAGTCATCAATTGTCAGCAAAAGTGTGTTCGCATTAACCTCTTGACCCTCTTTTACCAAGATCTGATTTACAGTGCCAGCAACTTCTGGATAAATATTGATATTTGAACCGCTTGCCTGCAAGGTTTCAATAATGCCTTCAGCATAAATGCCATTTTCATAAGGATTAGATGCTGGTGTGAAAGCCGGAGGCAAAGGATTTTGTTTCCTACCCCAGTAATAGGCAGTACTGATTGCAAGTAACACTCCAAAAATAGCCAGGCCTATGATGAGTCTATTTTTCATGACCAACTCTTTCTATTCCTATCACTTTTCCGTCTTCCATTTTCATTATCGCATCAGCATATTCAAATATGCGACTATCGTGGGTCACAATAATGATGCATCGATTTGGATTTAAAACTTCAGTTTTAACAAACTCAAGAATTTTTCTACCAGTATCGCCATCTAGAGATGCCGTTGGTTCATCAAAAATCAGAATGTCAGGCTGAGCCGCTATCGCCCTAGCGATTGCAACCCGCTGCTGCTCACCGCCACTTAACTTCATTGGGGGAAGATCCGCTTTATTCTTCAGACCCACAATATCCAAATACTTCCGAGCGGTATCGATGGCCTCAGACCAATCTACTCTTCTGAGAATTAAAGGAATCGCTACATTCTCAGCTGTAGTGAGGCGGGGAAAGAGATGGAAGTCTTGAAAAACAAAGCCAATTTTATTTAAGCGAAAATCCGCTAGTTCATTTGAGGACAGCATCCATAAATCTTTTTCGCTGACGAAAACTTCACCAGCATTAGGTTTTAGTATTCCAGAGATCATGCTGAGTAATGTCGTCTTTCCACTGCCAGATGGCCCAACGATAAACAGCATCTCACCTGCCAGAGCTTCAAAACTGACATCTCTTACAGCAAATGTTTTGGACTCACCCTCACCAAACCATTTGTCTAAATGACTGGCTTTTAAGGCGACCCTACCGACCTCACCGACCTTACTCATCTAGCCCCTAAAAATATCAAATGGTTGAATTTGTAATACTTTTCTAATGCTGATGTAACTCGAAAAAATGGCAATGATCACAACTAATACAAAAGCAAGACTCAAATTTGTATAAGTCACTTGAGCCGCATAATCAGGCATTCTGAGTTTGGCCAAAATCATGGCAGTAGTGGCTAATCCAACCCCTATGCCATAACCTAGTAGGCAAGTAAAAGTAGATTGAATCATGATCATCATTACTAGCTCTCGACCTTTGGCACCAATGGCTTTAAGGGCACCAAACTTGTCTAAGTTCTCAATCACAAAGCTATAAAAAGTCTGCCCGGAAATAGAGAGTCCCACTATAAAACTAATGACGGTCATGATGAGGACATTCATACCCAGACCCGTTTTAAACTTGTAAAAATCCGAAATCTTTTTTGTGAACTGTGAGAGAGTTAAAGCTTCATAACCCAACGTTTTGATTTGACTTTGAATATAGGGAATATCCGCAGCTGACTTAGGCTCGACTAAAACAAATGACATCGTAAAGCGCGATGAAGGAATATAAGTTCTAGCTCGGTTGTAGGTCGTATAAAGAGTTGGCACTCCAAATAAACCGGATTGAGGAACCTGTGCAATACCTACAATTCGACCACGATGATCATTGATTTCAAACTCGGTACCCATTTCAGGGTTCTCAAGCTTGTCATATTCCGCATCTTTAACAACTAAAAAGCCATTTTCAGCGAAGATATCCTCTATCTTGCCTTGAAGCAAAAAAGGTCGGCCAAATAAGGTGGCATCATCCAGACCAATGACATTGACACCTTGATACGTGCCATCATGTAATTTCACCATAGCGCCACCAAAATAAATGGGCTCAGCGTGTTTTACCCCATTAATGCTTTTTGCAAAATCAAGCACATAATCGGGCATGGGAATACTGCTTGAAACATTATTGACCGCAGGATCGAGCACCCATATTTGAGCGCCTACATTTTCAACTGAGGAAGATGCTCTTAAAAGGATGCCCGAGAACATCGACATCATCATGACCATTAAGAAAACGGCAAAAGTGATGCCCGTTAACAGGGCAAAAAACTTGCCCCGATCATTTATCAGGAGCTTTAACGCCAGTTTAAAGATACCGCCCATTTATAAATTCCTACGCATACCTACATCTTAACTTCATTGTGTTATTTATTACTATTTTTGAGGCTTTGGAATTGGTGACCAAACAGGTCTTGTATCTGCATTAGATTGAATGACTACGAGATAGCGCCCAGGAGTGCTTGTTGGAATGCGATCCTTACGGAGCACCCAATAATTAAGCCCTTTTTCAACTCCTGCATCGTAGTCAAAATCCAAAAGGCCATAACGATCAATAAACGTATTCACAGCAGCTGGAATGCGAATACACCCCTTAGACCTAGGAACCCCCAAAAGGTTTTCTGCCAAATCGGGATCAGTGGAATGCATTTGCAAGCGCATCATCATCTTTTCGCCATTTCCCCAGCCACGCTCCTCCTCTACCCAGCCAAAGTCATAAACCCTAAAGCCCTTTTCCCCATAACCCTTAAATCCAAATTCATTCTTGGTGCCCTCAGCACGAAAATCAGGGTTATCTAAGGAATGATTAAAAACTCCTAAAGGCGTTAAAAAATGGTCGAAGGTTCCTGGTAATCCTGTTGAGACTGGGGCCGCTCCAATCAACTGCCAACCACTATTACTATCACCCCAAAAAATCATCACAGCTTGAATATTAGGATTGCGATCGACCAGAACAATATATTGAGGGCTATCGGGTAAATAGCCTGAAATGCGTAGATTTTCATTCAAAGCATAGGTATAAGAAGTCACCATTTCTTGAGGCAAGCTTAGATGTCTGGTAACCGTCTTCGCAAATTCGACCCTTAAGTCGTTTGGCGATAATTCCACCGAACTTGCACAGGCAAGGGGTACAGAAAAAGTGAGCCATAAGCACATCAAAAAGCGAAGAATCAATAAATCAAAAATCGATTTATCTTTATTTTCTGTAGAACGAATAATGGTGTAATTGACCATTACCCATTGTTTCATGAAGAGTGCAAAAAACTCCAAATCTAATTCACGAAACTGTAAATATTTAAGCTAATATTGTCAGGATAGAGAGGTAAAAAATGACTAATTTGATTAAAGTCTTCAAGAAAAATGATAGTGGTGTCGCTGCTGTTGAATTTGCGCTGATTCTTCCGCTATTAATGTGGGTGTTGTTTGGCATCGTTAATTATGGAATATTGCTCTACGATCAAGCCGTGATTACCAACGCTGCACGTGAGGGAGCTAGATGGGGTAGCATTAATACAAGCGCAGCCATTGCTTGCGGGCCTAGTTCTGTAACTGGTAGCGCAGACCCATGCGAAGTAGCCAATAGCTATACCAATGCCAATCTGATTACTTTCGGCTCAAATACAAGCTCTTTGACATCTGCATCAGGCGCTGGGACATCTGGCACTACTGTTACCGTAACAGTTACCTATACCTTTACAGCAATTGGGTGGCTTCTCTATAGCAATACTAATAACTTAAGCGCAACCTCAGTGATGTATCACGAATAACCCGTTCAGTTAGCCCAATAGTCATTTAACATCACTGAAGCAATTTCACCTTACCCGAGCTCAAATTAATGTTTTGACATGGATCGGGAGAGGTAGATGCAGTCATATTTCCCTTTAGATCCATCGAATTGGCATACAAACTTCCCATGATGGTGAAAGATGTTGGTGAACCCCTAAATATAAAATTGGTATTTGGTAGCTGAGTCTTTCCAGTGAGGCTAATATTGTTACCCGCTCCAGCCACATCGATCGTATAAAGGGTATTTGTAAGGGTCAAGGGCTGGTATATGACCATTCCGCCACCCACCGTTCCACAGGTTGAAGAACCATCACTACTGTTTAAGGTGACTGATCCACTGAGATTAATAGGCTGATCCACCCCAACAATAATCGTTACAGGAGCACCTGGTTGATTGGCTAAAGTAATTCCCCGATTATCAAATCCACCATTGAAATAATAGACGCCACTCATATTCACCTGGGTTCCACAAGCATTTAGATTTACAGGTGTGGCATAGGTGCCAGAAGGCAAAGAACAGCCTGAGGCGTAAACCTTGGCCACAGGAGGAGCGGGAGGAGCATAAGCTGGGGGTATCGGTTGAGGCAGGCTACTACTAGTAACAGCAGGAGTACAGCTTCCACAACTGTTTGTTGAGCTGTTATAGGCAGTAATGGTTGCGCCAGATGCGGTTGCATCGATACCTGAAGAATTTGTAGTGGAAATTCCACCGCCATCTGATACCGACCCACCCGTTACAGTCATGATATTTGTACCATTCATTTTGATGGTGTCTCTAATAATTAAGACATCAGCAATAATTGGGGTACCAGCTATTGCCGTCTTACTCAGATTAAAAGAATTATTACCAAATAGAGATAAAAAATAGGTATTCCAAGTATTGGCCGCAGATGCTGATACACAATTCTTTTGGGTATTTGTATTGGGGCAAGCTAATGGATTGGTGGTGGTAATTGCAAATCCGTATGGATTGGTAAGAGGGTAATTATCTCCAGTAGAGTTGCAAGTTAAGTAATTACTTGCGCAGACTAAGGCCTCGGCATCAGCAACACTTTGTAATTGCGCTTGACGCATATATACAAATCCAAAATCAATTGCAAAAGCTGCAAAACCTAAAAGGATAATTAAAACGATGGCCACAATAGGAAGGACTGCACCCTCCTCTGAATGGAACTGAGAAATCTTGTTAATGGATTTGATCTTCATTGGTAATAATCCTATTCCCAATTGTTCTTATTAGATAGCTTGAGTTGATAAATGAATTCATGACAAGTTCATCGCTAATTAAAAAGCGTCTCCTATGGAGCGATTGGTCATATAAAGCACCGTAAATCCAAAAATAAAGTAAAAAAGGTAAGCGCCCATTAATAGATTTTCAACAGAATATGACTGAAGAAATATGGGTTGCACAAAAAAATACAATAAAGGTGCAGTTAAGGCAGTAAAAACCATGGCATAAATAAAGGCGGATCCGGTCGAATACAGCGCTACCTGCATGCGCCCCTGTTTGGCTTTATTGGAAATCTGATTTTTATACTCTGCTGAAGAGAAGTATTGCTTTTGCTCTTGATCGGCAATCAGTAAGCGCGCTTTATGCACTTTCATGATCTCAGCCTGAATAAATGATTCCTCCAATGACTTTGAATAAGCATCCATTCCATAATAGATTGGCTTCTTACAATGCGTGCATTGGCTTAGAACAACTTGACTATCAATATAAGCACCGCAATGAGGGCAGTTCATTTTTTATAGCCCATTGTGTATTTTATGAATCTGGCCATACCCTTACCTAACGCGCTATTTATGAAAACCAATGACGTGGCAATAGGCTAGCTACCCATGAATCACCTGCTCGCCGCTGCGGAAATAGGGGCCAATGACTTTTCAATTTTGATTACAGCAGGTCCCAATAAAACCACCATTAACGCTGGGAAAATACAAACAATCAGCGGAATAGTCATCTTGACCGGTATTTTTGCGGCCTCTTCTTGAGCAAGAAGAGAGCGTTTCTCGCGTAAGCCGTCAGCATAAACCCGTAGTGCGTCAGCAACACTGGTACCAAAATGTTCCGTTTGTATCAACATAGACACTAGCGCATGAATATCTTCAACACCCGTCCGTAATGCAAGATTAGATAAAGCTTTTTCACGAGTAGCGCCGGTTCTTAACTCAAGATTTAATATATGAAATTCTTGAGCTAAAGCTTTACTTTCAATTTGAAGCTCTCTACCAACTCGCTCAATCGCAGCATCTAAGCCCAAGCCAGCATTTACGCAAACCCTCATTAAGTCCAAAGCATTGGGTAGGCTTTCAAATATTCTTTTCTTCCGATTTTTGGTAACTCGATACAACCAAAAATCAGGAACGTAATACCCAACACCAGACAATAGAACTGCTATAGATAGCGCACTTAAAAATGAACTATCTCTACGAAATACCAAAACAAATAGGATGTAAAGAATAGGCACAGCAAAAGTAAAGATTGTCTTAAATCCGAAGAAAAATAAGGCATCAAGCTCTCGGTAATAACCAGCAGACATAAAGCGATTGCGAATCTGAGAGCTCTCCCACTCCTCATCTGGCATTGAGTAAT
>CAIYZI010000449.1 GCA_903930665.1 uncultured beta proteobacterium | reverse complement strand
TCCATTAATTGTGTTTGCTGTAACGCCGTTACTAAACTGGGTCGTAGAGCCGAACTGATTCTGCCCAATAGTCTGACCTTGAACGCCATTAGAGCAATTGGTCATATTGCCGTTTTGGTAGCAGTTCTGTGCGTTTGCTACAGCTGAAAACAGCAACCCTGCTATTACAGTTAATTTAATAATATTCATTTGGCTCTTTCTCTTTAAAATTTGTTGGCACGTCTTGGTTCACATTGATCCTCTGAATATTTACCACCCTCTCCAACAGCCTCTCCAATCATTCCACCGTAGGTGTTTGTTGTCTGAATAGATAGGCCGGATACGCGTGAAATATTTCTGAAAATATCAACACTGCCGGCACTGTATTGCTTACCATTTGCAAACTCTGGCGCAGTCTTATAGTGAACTTCATAAGATATCGTAGAAGGCGTTACTTGAACGTTAGTTACTTCCTGAATAGAGCTCTGGGTTCTACTATCCAAATCTTTATCATCCACGTATACCTTTCCTTTGGTTCGTGATGTTGGGGCAATAATAGTAAAGTTTGATGCAAACTTTTTACCTCCGAGATCTGAATAACAAGTTAGATTTATAGTCTCCGCATAAACGGATCTAGAAAAAAGAACCGTGCATACCAAGATTAACAATCTCTTCATTCACCCACCCCGTTAATTCTTAAAGTTATTCCTAAATATTACACCCTTGAATCAAGAGAAATGAATCTTTTCCTTATAAGGTCCAGATGGTCTTTGGGATAGCTGTTTAGCAAGCTGAGCCTTCCTGAACTGCTCAGCCTTCTCAAACTCCCTCTTGGTCAGTGACTCATTTTTAAAGGCCTCCTTATTGGGATTATCTAGGTGCAGTGACATTCCACTAGCAAGCCCCTTCATCTTATTAATCAGGAGCATCATGCTGGTTTTAAAGTCATAGTGCAGGTTGAGCTCAGCAAATGTTTCTTCAAGGTACATGGCGCCCTGCCAGAGATGGTGAGCAGCGCAGGTCACGTCAAAATCTGTTGTTGTAGCTCTTCTTACGCGCTTATTCTTGACGCTAGGTTTACGTCTTTTTTCTTTGCGTGGGCGCCCAACGGGACGTTTTATGGGTTGATTTTCAATGGTTTCACTCATTTGATTTCTTTCTGAATTTGGGTTGCTTTTATGACTTGATACTCAAGACAGACGATATTTCTAGTAAGGTCTCTAAGACAAAATCCTCGAAAATTAAGTTGCCAATTTTCTATGCTGTTTAGCTAGACAAATTGGGTGGTTTGGCGATGTTTCTTGAGTGATTTTTAAATAGTCTTTTTGTGGGAAACCTATTAACCACAACGACTTGAAGGCGATTTACAGGAAAGGCTTGAAACTGTCAAAGTTGGCATTTTTCATGTCCACACTAGACCTCCCGTCTTTTTGGAGGGCCAACATCACCCATACCAGCTCTTTGCCTGCTTGAGGATGTGCCTCTTTTGCAGCTCCTCCAACGTTAGGACCTTAAGTTCGGCTTCTTGTTTCTCTTGGCGCATAACATCTAACTCATGCTCCACGATGGCGGTAGCTCGATCAAGTGCAGATGGTGTGTGAGGCATTTCTTTTCTGCGGATTTTGGGTAATCGCCTTTGTTTGGCTTCAGATAAGCCAGTAAAGCTATCTGCCAGTACCACAATCGAAACGTAGTCCTCTAGTGATAAGTTAAACCACTCACCCCTGAGTCGCAAGTGACCAAACCGCCAGTGCAGCCACTCCTCCAGATAGGACACATTGGGCACTAACTCTGATTGGAAATGAACCTTGAGCTCCAACCATGAAGCCGTTTGTAGTGTGGCAAGTCGATCAGATACGTCAATCGAGATGCCTACCTTAACCGGCAAATTGAAGATGTCTCCTGCGCCAATTAGATACAGATAGCCAGCGTCAGAACGCGTTGCCATTACCGGTCCTCGGTGGGCGCGTCTTTGTTTTCGGTATTGGCTCTGCATTGAGTTTGATGTTGTACTTAATAAACATTGAGGTAGCAGCCTCGTTGCAAATAATTCTGCGCTCACCTTCTTGTGCAAGTTCACAAACAATCTTGGCAAATGTTAAGCAGTCAGCCAAGGTTAACGGCACCAACTTGCGGGTTAGAAAAATTCTGGCCTGAGTGAACGGATTGGAGTTTGCGTGAAAGGTTGCTCGTAATGTTGGGTATGCACCCCTAACAACCAACTCCACAAATATGTCTTCATCTATTCTGTTCTGATCATTAAGCACCCTAAGCGCAATAGATTCTGTATTGGGCTCCGTGTTCATTGGCAACTTAAAGACGATGTCTTGAATTGATAACGTAGTCATCTGGTCTCCTATGCTGCGTTGTAAATTGTTTCGTCCAGCTCAGTTAGGATGTCTGCCATCGACTTTCCTTTAGAGCTGTAGGTCAGGTCATGAATTTGGCCTGCAATAGCCTCAAGTTGGTCGTGGAGATTAAATAATCCAAATTCAACATTTAATGAATGGCGCACAGCAATTACCTCCTGCATCGTGCAGCCAACTTCTTTAGCAATCTCTTGGTTCTGTTTGATTTCGTCAATCAAAGCGGTTTTGGTTAAATTAGGCATAAGGTGTTCTCTTAATTAGTTTCCTGAGTTTTGGAGGACAGCAGGTCAGCTATCCAATTAGGCATAACTTGGTCTGAGCCTTTGGTTATGGTTCTAACAATTGCGTATAACTGTTTAAAGCTAACGCGCACGTTTTGGGCGGATAGCACGACCCCAAGGTGACCGGCGCGCTCTTGGTCAAACAAATGGTCGTTTGCTCTGAAAATATCCCTGAGCTGGGCTGACTGTTCGGAGCTAAGCCGAAAGTAGGGATTTAAATTGGTGTGGTGTTTCATCGGTAACTTTCAGAAAATTGATTCATTTCTGTTACCTGTTACCGTTGTTACCCGACTTTACCTATAATCAATGAGAGCTATATGTACTCAACAACTATGGGTAAAGTGCGGTAACAACGGTAACAGGTAACAAGATTTAGTCTTTAAACCTTTACTTTTGGCTTAAAAACGCAGGGTTGGCTGAAAAAGCGTGGACTTGGCTATTTTTTAGGCAAATCACCATGACCCACCATCCCCGGCTTCAAAGTTGTCCGGATAGAGGGCGGAGAGCTTCTCCTCTCCTGTAAGTCGACTGTGCTCATCCCGAATATCTTCCAGGCTGGTCCATTTATCGCGGTTCCTTACTGCATAAGCCACCTCTAACCGACCAGAACCTTTGACACGAATCTTCTTTGGTCCCACGCGCACAATTCCAGCCTTATCTAATTGATGCCCCATATGGCGTGTGTATTTCACTTGGCCATAAGAATCAAAGTCATTAGCCAGAACATTGATGATCTCTGACATATAAATCACATCAACTGGCCATTTTTGAACCAATGAATCAAATGTCTTTTCTTCTTCGGATTTAGCTTGCTTAATCAGATTGCGTTTTGCCGCTGTTTCTTCCGGCTTCTCACCGTAGTTAAATTGGGTCACGTCCCTGGTTTTCAGGAAGTGAACAACACTAGCCACAAATGAGGCGTTATCAACCAATTTATAGAGGTCTTTGTAGTACTGAACGCTCTTTGGCTTCTCATCGCAGGAAACAACCCACCAACGACGGTCTGTATCATCTATAGGCAATGCGTTGCCATGGTTAGAGAACAATAGAAAGCGAACTGAGTTCCATTCTTTGTACTGGCGCTGATGTTTGCCGTTAATGGTGCGGAATTTCTCCGTCATCATCTGTTTTAATTTATTGGCATACTTCCAGCCTGTCCCGCTCGTCTCCTGGATCTCATCCACAATGGCAAGCACACGGCCGCTGAGCTGTTCATTAAAGCCAGACTGCAATGCATCCATTAAATCAAAGCTTGGTGCGCAGTAACCCTTAAACACCCTAGCCAATACTGCAGCGATCCAGTTACGCCCCATACCCTGGTTTTTGGCAATATGCAACCACCCCGAATGCGGTAGCTCATCTGGATGTTGCTCAATGTGAGCCAACCAATCCAAGAACTTTTCTGTTTGCTCGCCCCACAACCACTTAATATGCGTTAGGAATGGCTTAATCTGCTCCTCCCAATCCTCTGGCACCTCGAATGGGGCACGAGGACGCCATAAGTTAAATGCAGTCTCAAACGTCTTTGGGTCTTCCGTAACAATCCCGTCGCCCGCCTTAAACGTCACTCTCTCAAAAGTCTTTCGTTCAGGACTATCAAACCAAAGTGTTGTAGTTGGCTTGTATCTAAATATAGGATCACCGCTTTGACTTGTTGCTGGGAAACTGGTCTTACTTGCAGAGAAGAAATTTTGAAAGTCTTGTTTGTTCCAGTTCTGGTTTGGGTTATCTAGCATGTAGACACAACTACCCCCGCCAATAAAGACAAATTTCTCTAGCATTTCACTGAGCTCTAACTTACTAGCTACTGGGATTGTCTGAATTGGACTACCTGTACCAATTCGCTCAGACTCCAATCGTTGCGCTTCTCTGCGTGCTGCCTTTTGTGCCTCTGATAGCTGCTCATTATTTAGTTCGGCATCATATTCATAGCCAAACTCCTCGCCAGCTTTGAGCCAGTAATTTGTTCGGGTGCCTACGTCAAATACACGGATGTCACCATTCTTTTCCAGCTGTATATACGCAGCCTGCGAACTGCTATCTCTAAAAGGCGCTTCACAACGAATGCGACGGCCATCTTTTAGATCGGGCAACCATTCACGCAGACTCTTAACAACCCCTTTTACTTCGATCTCGGTATCGTATGTCAGCTCGGTGTTGTTGTTGATTACTACCGTTGTGCCGTTTTGGTCCGAACTCATTGAAAGCTGAACGTTGGTTTTATCGCGATAGATGCGCAAGTCTGTATCGTTGGGCACCTCAATGCGTGAGTTATCAAACGCGCCACCGCCTCGCTTTACTACCTTGGCGTCAACGCCGCTAACAACATATTGACTCTCTTTTAGACGGCTTACATCTGGCTTGGCATTAAAGATCAATCGACCAGATACAAATGTGGCAAGGTCAAATATGCTTCTGGCTGAATGGCCAATTACCTCATGGCCTTCCTTGTTGCGACGTGGTGAATTGAAAAATAGGTCTTTATTGACAATGGCAACACTCAAATGGGCATATAGAACCTCAAGTCGCTCTGGGTTTGTGATGCGTATCCAAGCATGGCTATGCCTATGTTTTGTGGGGTCAATGCCTGTGCCATTAATAACGCGTGCAGATGAACTCTTGACTTCAACACGCTCGCATTTACTTATACCTGGCAGAATTGGTTCCCACATCTGCAGTCTGGCTTCAATGTCTAAAGCTTTCCACTGCTCTGGCATGCCTTCAACGTTGTCTGCGTCAAATAAGATCCAAGCTGACTCTTTAACGGCCAGCTTCTTCCTTGCGGCGTAAAGGTTGCCTTGGTGATCGAACACCTTGCGGGGTATTTTGTCTTCTGCAATACCAGTGCGCTTAACCAGCTCGGCAGTAGATAACACCGTAAACGAGCCGCTATCTGGTGCACCATTAAACACTGCTGGGCATAAAACTAGGTTGTCGGATTCTCCGACTTGGTTAATTATGTTTACTAAAGCGTCGGCAGTAGATACATCTACAGTCCTTGCCTCACCTTCAACAATTGACGCAATTGATCGCTTATCCAGCTTGCCATCCTTGTCGTGAAAGTATTTCTTTCCAACTCGATTTGGTCTTTTTGATTCAATTACAGTGATATTTATGGGCGCAATAGCTCCGCCCGCCGATGACGTCTCATTTAATTTCATTTAATTTAGATCCTGCTGTTTTGGTTGTGTTGCTAATCAAAACGTGGATACTGTTTACTTCTGGTTCAGGCTGGCTTCTCCACTGCCACCGTAGGGTCCTATGCCCATCGAACAATCCTGCTCCCATCGCAACACTGGGCTAGTTCTCAAACTGGTACTTCTCTCTTTGTAACTTGTACTGCGGTGGTTAACTCCACAGCTTCGCCGGTTTTATTTGGTGTTTCACCAAAAGACGCTGCCCGTCTTGGTCAACCTTACCAATAGGTTGCCTTACCTCTACCGCCCTAGCTTTTTATAAAGCTCATTCTTATATCTATGCAACTGGCTTTTAAAGCGCCAAAGCTTTAATGCAAATGTTGAATTCCTACTGGCATCACTTCTAACTGTGGAGGTGCAGCAAAACTTCCATCCGCATCTCGCTCACTCCAATCCAGAATTTTTTCTTGATAGTGAATGACTAAAGCGTTAACTAATTTATTTGCTGGGTTTTCAACCATCTTCATGGCCGCATGCACTGCAGATCCATATCCCTGTGTGTAACCCTCACGAGCCCACCATTCTGCCAATTGCAACGCCCATAAAGGAATATCAGATTTCTCAAATGAATAATCAAAATCAACTGGCATTTCTCTTTGCTCAATGGCCTCGTTAAGACATTGCTCTTTAAACCATGCCATGTACTTCTTTTCTAGAGCCTTCCCGGCTTCGCGGTCTTCTTTAGTGATTTTTTTATTGGTCATCTTTGGCCTCATTTTTTTTATTCACCATTCGGCCACTTGGAGCATTTTGCTCTTGCTGATCATCGCCGTCCCGAAGAGTTGCTATAAGGTCATCAATCATTTTGTTGTAATCAACTATCTCTGCAGGCTCTTTGCCCCTCCCGTTGGCCTGTTTACCAACTGGCTGGTAGGTTGAGTTTTGATAGCCGTCATAGTTAGCTCTGAGTAATGACTGTATCAATGCTGGGTTGCCCTCTTTGGAAGAATAAGCAGCCATCAATGATCTTTCGTGCATGGCTTTACTGCTAGTCCTTGCTCTAGCTAATGCTTCTTTAAAAGATTTATATTTGCTTTCCCATTCCGCCATTTGGTCGGTACTAATGTCTAGGCTATCTGCAATGATGGCGTCTGTAGCGCCTTCTTTTCCAAGCTTCACAACCAGCTCATCGAGCTCTTTACGATATTTGGGCATAACAACTTTGATGCCCTTTGGAATACTCATGCAGCCTCCAAGATGCCGGTGAGCATTTTGTTACGCAGTTCAAAAAGTTCGTAAATCCAGGATGGAATCTCTTCTGAGCCGTGGTCAACTAACTGACAAAGGATGTAATAAAGCGATCTGTGGGAGATTGAGTCTGCGTAAATAAGTCGATTAGCCATACTCTGCGCTTTTGGCTCGTCTAAATCTACTGCTTTGGCAAATAGTCGGCGCAGTTCAAGACCCTGACTTGGCTCTAATTTGTAAATGGGGTTACGGACGTCGCCCGTGAGAATGATTTTTTGGTCTGGCATATCAATCACCTTCATGTTTATTAAATATTGCTTACCTATATACCTATGCATTTTTTGTATTTCTCTTTTTGGCAAGGTTGGAATTTAGAGGCATCTACCCCCTTATATTCCTATGCATTAATTGAGTTTTATAAGCAAAAGACCCCATGCACCGGTGAAGGCACATGGGGCTAAAAAAGAACTACTCTAGAAGCATGGACGGTTTAAATCGGGTCTAAATCGTCTCACCCCATCTTCATCCAAATATTCCTCATCAGATTCACCAATCACTTCACCCTCCCAGGTGTATTGTTCGGTTAACTGTAAGGTTGGATCATCATGGGTTGCAGGGCCATCATCTTGCCAGAGCTCCTCGCAATCGATACCACCTTCGCTATCGTCGTCTGGAATTCCGGCATAGAAAATGTTATGCGTACCACTAGTCAGTACTTGGATTGGTCTTTCATATCGGTTATTGCGCTGCACCGCTGGTACAGCAGCATTTCCCCAATCTTCCGGTAAGGATAGATCCAGTTTATGCGCGCCTTCAACCCCTTTGGCTGCCCGTAAGGCTTCCCAATGGCAGTGCTGGCGAATCTGCATCCAAACCTCCCAACATGCGGCAGTTGCCGCCTGTTTATTGGCGTAGGTGTCGTCACACTCGTGAACCTTTTCTACACAATCCAATAACCGTTTGAATAAGACAGCAGGTGGATTGTTTCTTAACCGCTTGTAGGAGCAATTGCCCCAAGCTATAGCGGCATAAGAAAACGCAACACTTGACTGCGCTTTACTCTTAAGTTCATGCATCCGGTCTTTATGCTTTTGACCCATTTCATTTCCTTCATGTTTATTGCCGTGTCCTTGTAAGACACATGCAATGAGCACGAAAGAGCAAGCTGGGTTTTCAGCGACTCTTTTTGGTAAGGCTTAGTAGCATTCTTCATACAAACTCTTCCATGCAAACCAATACCCAGCACAAGTGCTGTTAATTGGAATTTAAGAAGTTGCTGTGTGTAGAACTTTGCTCACCAGCCGACGCGGCAGTTATTGATTGCGTCGATATGTACCTATCAAGGTCTGGTAGTCCACTCTGGCTCAAGGGGTGCCTGTGCAACGTCCAGGTCCCGGGCGCCTCTGCCCTCAGCTTGTACTGTGGTGATGAATCCCACAGCTCTGCCCATGTTCGATGGAGTTACACCATCAGGAATTGCCTCCCTATAGTCAGCCGTATCAATAGGCTGCTTACCGCTACTGCAAAACTGATATGCCAATTTGTTAATGAGCGCACGACAACACTGCCTATCTGGCTATGTTCATTTAATCCATCGTTACGCTCGTTTAACGCATATTTTTAGGGTCCTTTACTTATAACGCTTGAGCAACCGAAAAGGTTGACAAAAACGAAGAAAAATTTAAACCTCTAATTATTATGACATGTTTTTAGTATTTTTGTCTATCAGTATTAACCCTTATTAGTTGAAATGGCCAAAACTAGACTTTCTGAAAGCATTAAAGGCCTGTTTTAGCCACTCTTGCCCTACCAATGACTCTGTTTCTATCAAACTGCCAAAGTGGCTCAAAATCATCAAATTGCAGACTCTTTCACAGCATCCAAAATAGGTTGGTATGCCTTGACCATGGCCTCGTATTTGATCTGATTCGAGTAAGTGGTTCCATACTGTTCACCAATTTTTGAACCCGCACTATCCCAACCACCAATTGCGTCAATCAGAAATGGATATATCTGTGCTTCACGGCAAATTGTTCTGGCACTATGGCGCAGGTTATGAACACCCATGCCAATAAACCCAGATTTTTTAAGCATCTTGATCAACACTGCTGACAGCGCATTATTTCTGACCCCCTTTTCATCGCAGTAAGTTGGAAATGCGTAGTCACTAGTGTGGCTTTTTAAATGCTTCTTTAGGACTTTCGCTGCAAGATTTAACAATGGAACATCTCTGGTGCTTGATTTAGTTTTAAGCGTACGCGCACCATTACCCCACTCCACAAATGACATAAATGGCACATTAGCTGTTAAGTTGATGTCTTGTCTTCTCAGCCCAGCAGCCTCACTTAGACGACAACCAGACAAAGCACAAAGTAGCAGTACAACCTTTTTGTCATCAGGCTTTGCTAGGCATTGCTCAACAATCTTGACGATCTGTTCGTTAGCGTATGGTGGTCTTACCTTCTTATCTCGGCCTCTACCTTGAATAGTTGCACGGCTAAATGGATTTTTTATATCAAGATCCAAATGGTCGATTGCTTTATTAACAACAGCCAAGATGGTGGAGATTTCACGGCTTACTGTACCGGTTGAGGCGCCGGCACTTATTCGGCTCTTGATATAGGCTGCAGCATCAGCTCGCTTAATGTCTTCAAGCGGTTTGTCTTTTAGTTCTCTGACAACATGGCACCAATGATTGTTGGTGTTCTTAATAAACTTGGCGTCTTTGCCGTTTTCATGGTTCGCAAAGTAGATCGGCAGGCAACCACTTAAACGAAGTGGAACAGGCTGAACTAATAGACGCTCAGCGAGCTTATCGGCCTCGGTCATTGTTCCTGCCGCCTTTTTATCCCGCAAATACTCTTCAATGAGTTCTAGGTGTGGGTATTCATATTGGCCGTCTGGCACTTTTGCTGGGGTCTTGGCTGCCTCTGGAAATGCGCCATACCCTTCCAATATGGTCAGCGCGTCCTGCTCTATCTGGGCATAGTATTGCTCCCCGCCCCCTTCCTTCTCCGCCTCAATCTTTTGAGCTACCTTCTTGGTGTTGGTTAGGTATTGGCGGTATCTGGCAAACTGGGCCTTGTACTTAACTGCATAGGTCTGTATCTCAACGAGCATGCTGCTACCTTCTCCAGTCAGCTTATGACGGATAAAGGCGCGATTACCGAAGAAACGACGTAGCTCCTTGGGAACCGCCATAGCAAACTCGTCCACACCATGGTTACTCCGATAGTGTGCGATCTTGATTTTCATTGCGCTTTGACCAGTGATCTTGATCATTGAATACTACCCCTTTTTTGCCGATTCTAGCTAATTTCTATCTAAATTACCAAGGGGTATCGGTCGATAAGCCTTATAGTATATGGCTTATATGCTTTAACTATGGTGCCGCTTGCCGGAATCGAACTGGCGACCTTTTCATTACGAATGAACTGCTCTACCAACTGAGCTAAAGCGGCGCTCATTTATTT
>CAIYZI010000448.1 GCA_903930665.1 uncultured beta proteobacterium | reverse complement strand
GGTATCGAACGGGTATTAGTTTAATGATTCCAAGCGATATTGTTGTTCATCAACAATCAAGGGTTTTGGAGTTGTCTTATGACGATGGCAAAACCTATCGCTTGCCTTTCGAGCTTTTGAGGGTGCTTTCACCATCAGCTGAGGTTCAAGGTCATGGTCCTGGGCAAGAAACTTTGCAGACTGGTAAAAGAGAAGTTGTCATTACCAATGTTGAGCCAATAGGTCATTACGCTATTAAGCCCTCATTTTCTGATGGGCATGATTCAGGTTTATATACTTGGGATTATTTGCGATATCTTTGTGAAAACCAAGAGCCATTATGGAATGAGCATTTAGAAAAATTGGCTGCTGCTGGTCTAGACCGCGATGCCCCTATGACAAAGCAAGGACATTCTTGCGGTAGTCACTAATTCATTGATAAAGATATTTATATATGAGTAAAACGCACTTCGGCTATCAAAGCGTTGATGAAGCTGAAAAAGCTGGAAAGGTTGCCGGAGTCTTTCATTCGGTAGCTAGTAAATACGATGTCATGAATGATTTGATGTCGTTTGGCTTGCATCGTCTATGGAAAAAAGTGACGATAGCTCGTGCGCAGGTGCGTCCTGGACAAAAGATTTTGGATATTGCTGGTGGAACTGGCGACTTGGCTTCGGCCTTTGCGCGTGCTGCTGGCTGGGGTCAAAACCCTGAGGCACAAGTTTGGTTAAGCGATATCAATGCTTCTATGTTGGGGGTTGGGCGGGATCGATTATTAGACAAGGGTTTAGCGGTGCCTTGTGTGCAATTTGATGCAGAGAAAATTCCATTTCCAGAAAATCATTTTGATGTGGTGACCGTTGCTTTTGGTTTGCGAAACATGACACACAAAGATGTAGCTTTAAGTGAAATGCTTCGCGTGATAAAGCCAGGTGGCCGTGTGTTAGTGCTGGAGTTCTCAAAACCTGATGCAATGTTGCAGCCGGTTTATGACATCTACTCATTCAAGGTGCTACCTTGGCTTGGCGAGAAAATTGCTCAAGACTCTGAGAGCTATCGTTATTTAGCAGAATCTATTCGCATGCATCCAGATGCTGAAGCGTTAAAAGACATCATGTTAGGTGTGGGCTTTGACAAGGTGGAGACCCACAGAATGACTGGGGGTATCGTTGCCTTACACATTGGTATCAAATATTGATATATCTGAGGCTTTAGTTATTTAGAAGTAAAGACGTTATGACGTTACACGAGGTAAGTAAAAGTGAATAAGCATTTTTTTAAAGCGCTGTTGTTAAGTTTGAGTTTGCTTTTTGCCTTAATGGGGCAGGCGGAAGCCGCAAGATTGGGCGGCGGTAGAACCTTAGGTAGGGCGCCAAGTGCTCCAATGCAAAGACAGGTAGCCCCTGTTCAGCAAACACAGCCTACTGCACCTGCTTCAGCTCCTCAAACAGCGCCTGCCCCAGGCCCAAGTCGCTTTGGTGGAATGGGCGGTCTCTTGGGTGGTTTGGCGGCTGGGCTTGGTATTGGTTACCTACTATCTCATTTTGGGCTTGGTGATGCGGCATCTTCATTAATTACGGGTTTGTTGATTGCTTTACTGGCAGGCTTCGTCATTATGTTTATCATTAGAAAGCTACTTCCTGCTTTTTCAGGTGCAGGCCAAAGTGCTCGCGTTCCTCAGAGTATTTCGGGTGGGAATGCTAGTTCCACAGCGCGACAGGAATCCGCCTTTAATCCGGCAGCCAATGCATTTGGGGGTGTAGGTTCGGAACCAGAGCCTTTTTTATCCACACTGCCCCCAGGCTTTGATGAATATGCGTTTTTGGAAAATGCTAAACAGTATTTTATTGGACTGCAAAGAGCTTGGGATCAAGGCGATTTAGCGGCTTTACGAGAATTCACTACACAAGTGATGTTTGCCACTATTCAACAAGATTTGGCAGGGCGTACTGATAGCCTTAATCAGACTGATGTCGTGGCAGTGAATGCCCGATTAATCGGAATTGAAACCACCGGCGATCACTATTTTTGCAGTGTAGAGTTTTCGGGCATGATTTGTGAACAAGCTGGAGCTAGTCCCAATCGGTTTTCTGAAATCTGGAACTTGACTAAGCCAGTAGAGGGCCCTGGCGGTTGGGTACTGGCGGGTATTCAGCAGTTGGTTTAAGCTTAGGGTACTTTCCATTGGAAAACCCGCACTAGTGCGGGTTTTTTACACTTATGAATACCGAAGCACCATCAACCCACACTATTGCAGCTGGCGCTATTTGCCGGGGTATTAATCACGTTTTATCTCGCGAACCTTGGGCGATGACTGAATTGGGTCGCCATGGGCATAAAACGATATTAGTGGGATTACCTTTTGGCCGTCTTTGTTTTGAAATCACTTCGACTGGCCTGATAGCAGCATCCACTGCGACATCAAGCCCCTCTTTGAGTTTAGATATTTCTGCAAAAGCTTTAAGCGATTTGGCTGGAAGTTCGGGCAATTTGCGTGAGCAGGCTTTTAAAGCGGTGAAGATTTCTGGGGACGCTGATTTAGCTCAGCTATTGGGTCGTTTGATTGGACAAGTGCGATGGGAGTACGAGGAAGATCTTTCACGGTTCATCGGTGATGCTCCTGCAAACTTTGCTGTTAGGCAGGGTAAGAAAATGCTTTCCGCTGGTCGTTCTGCTGCAAGTGATTTGATTGCTAATGTCGTGGAGTATGTGAGCGAAGAAAAGAAAGTATTGTTGAACAAGCGGGATTTTTTGATTCAAAAATCTGAATTAAATGATTTACGTGATGCGGTTGATCGTATGGAAAAACGTATTCAAATTTTAGAACACAAACACAAGGCTAAATAAATCGTGCGCAGACTTACTCGCCTTTTCTTCATTTTTTTTACTGCATGGCGCTACGGCTTACTACCTTTATTGCGCGATAACTTAAGGCCTGGCCTACGCCGTGGTTTTTTGACTATCCTTTGCTGGCTTTCCCCAAATTCGGATTTACCAAGAGGCGCAAGAATTCGCTTAACGCTTGAAGCGCTTGGTCCAATCTTTGTAAAGTTTGGGCAGGTTCTTTCTACTCGCCGTGATTTATTGCCTGAAGATATTTCAGATGAGTTGGCAAAATTACAGGATCAAGTTCCTCCATTTTCAAATGAAGAATCACGTCGATTGATTGAGCTGGCACTGGGCAAGCCAATTGAAGAAGTCTTCATGAGTTTTGATGCCACACCCGTTGCTAGTGCCTCTGTAGCTCAGGTTCACTTCGGAATACTGCTGGGTACCGAGAAGCACCCTGAGTGGGAGGATCGCGCTGTTGCTATTAAAGTCTTACGCCCTGGAATATTGCCAGTGATTGAGGGTGATATTGCCTTGATGTATGACTTAGCAAAAATCATTGAAAAATCCTCCGAAGATGGACGCCGTTTAAAGCCACGTGAGAATGTGGCGGAGTTTGATACTTATTTACATGATGAATTAGATCTCATGCGTGAAGCTGCGAACGCAAGTCAGTTGCGTAGATATTTTTCTGATTCCAAAAAACTAATGATCCCAGAAATGTACTGGGATCTTTGCCATACCAATGTCATGGTGATGGAAAGAATGAACGGTATCTCTATTGGGCGTACTGCTGAGTTAAAAGTAGCTGGCATTGATTTTAAAAAATTGGCCGCCGATGGTGTTGAGATATTCTTTACGCAAGTATTTGAGTATGGTTTTTTCCATGCGGATATGCACCCCGGAAATATTCTGATTAGTTTGGAGCCTGACACGTTTGGCCGTTTTATCTCTTTGGACTTTGGTATTGTTGGCGCGCTAAGTGAAACCGATAAAAATTACTTAGCTTTAAATTTCTTAGCCTTTTTTAATCGCGATTACAGACGTGTTGCCGAGCTTCATATTGAATCTGGTTGGGTCCCTGCCAATACGCGCGTAGAAGAATTAGAGGGTGCGGTGCGATCTGTTTGTGAGCCGTATTTTGATCGGCCTTTGAAGGAGATTTCTTTGGGTATTGTGCTCATGCGTCTCTTTCAAACTTCGCGTCGTTTTAAGGTTGAGATACAACCTCAGCTCACCTTACTGCAAAAAACCCTCCTAAATGTGGAGGGTTTAGCGCGTCAATTAGATCCAGACCTGGATTTATGGAAAACAGCTAAGCCAATTTTGGAAAAATGGGTAAGTCAGCAGTTGGGCTGGAGAGGTTTGGTTGATGGCCTGAAAGCTGAGGCACCGAGTTGGGCAAAGATTCTGCCTACCCTCCCCCGTTTGATTGCTGAAAGCTTAAAACAGGGCCACGGCCCAAAAAATGAACAAAACCGCGAGTTAGAGGTTTTAAAGGCCCTTTTGCTCCAAGAAAGGCGTACTCACCGACTGATAGTGGGCGCATTGCTCTTTGCAGGTGGTTTTTTGGCGGGAATTTTAGTGGTCGGCCTTGGGATTTACTAGTCTCTGGCTGGTGGCGCCCTAACCCGCTAAAATAGCGGGTTAGGCAGAGAACATGAAAAAATATTTTATTGCAGGCATTCTGGTATGGGCACCGATGGCAATCACAATTTGGGTGATTACCTGGGGCTTGGGTTTGCTCGATGGCGTTTTTGGTTCTGTGATGCAGGCAATTATTGCCATATTTCCTCATGAGTTTGCTGCAGACTTACAGCATTTTCGCGAGTTACCTGGTGTAGGCGTCGCGATTGTTATTTCGGTGATTATGTTTACCGGACTGCTTGCCATTAGTTTTGCGGGTCAGTGGTGGATTCGTTTATGGAATAAGCAAATTAATCGCATTCCCGTGGTTCGCTCTATTTATTCCAGTGTGCAACAGGTGTCATCCACCTTATTTTCTGGCAGTGGCCAAGCGTTTAGTAAGGCATTGTTAATTCGCTATCCACATACAGAGTCTTGGACGATAGCATTTAAGACTGGCATTCCCGCCAAAGAAGTCGCCTCTAAATTGGGTGAGGATTACGTTAATGTGTTCTTGCCAACCACTCCAAATCCAACCTCAGGATTTTTTATGATCGTTCCGCGTGCGCAGACGATTGAGTTGGATATGAGTGTGGAGGAAGCATTGAAACATATTGTTTCAATGGGCTCTGTTCCTCCAAATAGTTCAGCCGGTTTGACTGAAATTCAGTCGCCGAATCTTTTTTGATTTATAGGAAATTGTTATGTCGATGCGAAGCCATACCTGTGGTCAGGTAACCGATTCACTCATTGGTAAAGAAGTAACCCTTTCTGGTTGGGTGAACCGTCGCCGCGATCATGGTGGCGTTATCTTTATTGACCTACGTGACCGCGAAGGTTTTGTGCAAGTGGTTTGCGACCCAGACCGCCCAGAAATGTTTGCTCTTGCTGAGCAGGTACGCAACGAGTTCTGCATTCAGATCAAAGGTTTGGTGCGTGCGCGTCCTATGGGAACAGAGAATAACGATTTAGTTAGTGGAAAAGTAGAGATCCTTTGCCATAGCTTAGTCATCCTGAATGCTTCCATTACTCCACCATTTCAATTGGATGATGAGAACTTATCCGAGACAACTCGCTTAACGCATCGCGTATTGGATTTACGTCGCCCACAGATGCAAAAGAACTTGCGTTTGCGTTATAACGTGGCCATGGAGACTCGTCGTTATTTAGATGAGGCTGGTTTCATTGATATTGAGACGCCAATGCTCACTAAGAGCACTCCAGAAGGGGCGCGTGATTACTTAGTTCCTTCCCGAGTACATGATGGCCACTTCTTTGCATTGCCACAATCTCCACAACTGTTTAAACAGTTATTGATGGTGGCAGGTTTTGACCGCTACTACCAAATTACTAAATGTTTCCGTGATGAAGATTTGCGTGCTGATCGTCAGCCTGAATTTACTCAGATCGACTGTGAAACTGCGTTCCTGGATGAGTTGGAAATTCGTGACCTCTTTGAAAATATGATCCGTCACATTTTTAAGAAAACCATGAATGTTGAATTGCCAAATCCATTCCCAACTATGCCTTACTCAGAAGGTATGGCTCGCTTTGGTTCTGATAAGCCTGATCTACGTGTGAATTTTGAATTCACTGAATTAACTGATCTCATGAAGGATGTGGACTTCAAAGTATTTTCCGGAGCTGCTAATCAAGAGGGTGGTCGTGTTGTTGGTTTGTGCGTACCTGGTGGCGCTGAAATTAGCCGTAGCGAAATCGATGACTACACACAGTTTGTAGCGATCTATGGTGCCAAAGGCTTAGCTTGGATTAAGGTGAATTCTATTGCTGAAGGCCGCAATGGCTTGCAGTCACCAATCGTGAAAAACTTGCACGATGCTGCTATTGAAGGCATCTTGAAGCGCACTGGTGCTAAAGATGGCGACATCATTTTCTTTGGTGCCGACAAAGAAAAGGTGGCAAACGATGCCATGGGTAATTTACGTTTACGCATTGGACATTCTGCTTGGGGTAAGGAGCATGGACTCTTTACCGAAGGTTGGAAGCCTCTATGGGTGGTTGATTTCCCGATGTTTGATTACGATGAAGGCGAAGCGCGTTGGGTTGCTTGCCATCATCCGTTTACCAGCCCTAAAGATGAGCATATGCAATATCTTGAGTCTGATCCAGGTAAGTGCCTGGCTAAAGCTTATGACATGGTGCTCAATGGAAGTGAGATTGGCGGTGGCTCAGTGCGCATTCACCAAGAGGCCGTTCAAAGCCAAGTATTTCGTGCATTAAAAATTGGTGCTGAAGAAGCTCAAGCAAAATTTGGTTTCTTATTAGATGCTCTTCAATATGGCGCGCCTCCACACGGTGGTATCGCCTTTGGTTTAGATCGTATCGTCACGATGATGACTGGTGCCGAGTCGATTCGTGATGTAATTGCATTTCCCAAAACACAACGCGCTCAGTGCTTGTTAACTCAGGCTCCAAGTCCAGTTGATGAACGTCAGTTGCGTGAATTGCATATTCGTTTGCGTCAAGCAGCACCTACTGTGTAATTAGATAGTATTTAAAGTACCTTGAAAATCCCCATTTCGGTTTTAGTTGTTATCTATAAATTGAGTGGGGATGTTTTATTGATAGAGCGTGCTGATCGTGCCAATTTTTGGCAATCGGTCACTGGAAGTCTAGATACCCCTAATGAAGATTTAGCCTTGGCTGCAAGCCGAGAGGTATTCGAAGAAACTGGTATTGCAGTTGATCACTTACCTATTGGTTCATTGGTCAATATGCAGCATCACATTGAGTATGAGATTTATCCGGAGTGGCGCTATCGATATGCTCCCGGAGTGATTAAAAATATTGAGCACTGGTTTGCTCTGGAAGTCCCTGAAAACACCCCAATTACTCTTTCACCTAGAGAGCATGTGGCCTATCAATGGCTTCCTTATCAAGAGGCTGCAAAAAAATGCTTCTCTCTTAGTAATGGCCAAGCTATTTTGCAATGGTTTTCTACGCATTAGTAGATAAATGACTAAGATAGTGCGATGAGACATTCATCAGGACAGCACCATTCACCCGCAGAGTCGCAAGCACCCCAAAGTAGTGACTGGAAAGTCATTCGGGATTTATTGCCCTATCTGCTTGAGTATAAGTGCCGAGTTGCTTTAGCGCTGACGTGTTTGATAGCCGCAAAGGTAGCAAATCTCGGAATTCCGATTTTGATGAAGAGGTTGATTGATACACTCAACATCAAGACAGGCTCTCCACAAGCTTTGCTGGTTGTGCCAGTAGGTTTAATTGTGGCCTACGGTCTATTGAGAGTCTCAGCTTCCTTATTTACCGAGTTGAGAGAATCGCTGTTCGCAAGGGTTACTCAAAACGCAGTACGAAAAGTAGCTCTACAAGTATTTGAACATCTTCACTCTTTGGCTTTGAGCTTTCATTTGGCAAGGCAAACGGGTGGTGTTAGTCGAGATATTGAACGGGGTACACGTGGCATTCAATCCCTGATTTCTTATTCTTTGTATAGCATCCTTCCAACATTAATTGAATTCTGTTTAGTACTTGGTTACTTTGCCTATTCTTACGATATCTGGTTTGCTTTAATCACCTTAGCTGCGCTAATTCTGTACATATCTTTTACTGTTGTAATCACGGAGTGGCGCACTCATTTTCGTCGCACGATGAATGATATGGATTCGAAAGCAAACCAAAAAGCGATCGACTCTTTATTAAATTTTGAGACAGTCAAATATTTTGGCAATGAAGCTTTTGAAGCTGGCCGCTATGATGAAAATCTTGCGCGCTATCAAGTGGCTGCGGTTAAATCTCAAAAATCCTTAGCTTTACTGAATTTAGGTCAACAAGGCATCATTGCTACAGGGTTAGTCTTAATTTTATGGCGTGCCACCATTGGTGTTGTGAATGACACGATGACTTTAGGTGACCTCGTTTTGGTAAATACCCTGATGATTCAGTTATATGTGCCCTTGAATTTCTTAGGGGTGATTTATCGTGAAATTAAGCAATCTCTCACAGACATGGATCGGATGTTTTCTTTGCTCAATACTGAAAAAGAAATTGCAGACAGTCCAAATGCTAAGCCTTTGTATATAGCAAACTACGCTCATGGTCCAGATGTACGTTTTGAGAATGTTTCATTTCACTATGATGCAAAACGCGAGATTCTTAAGAACATTAGTTTTAATATCCCTGCGGGAACCATTACTGCGGTTGTAGGTCAAAGTGGGGCTGGTAAAAGTACATTAGCAAGATTACTTTTTCGCTTCTATGACATCCAAACTGGAAAGATTCTGATGGATGGTCAAAATATTCAAGAAGTTACACAGGCTACCCTACGAAAAGCCATTGGGATCGTTCCTCAAGATACGGTTTTATTTAATGACTCGATTGGCTACAACATTGCTTATGGGGATCCAAAAGCAACTGTTGAAGAAATTCATGAGGCTGCAAGAGCAGCCCAGATTGATGGATTTATTAAGCACCTGCCTGATGGTTACGACACTCAGGTAGGCGAAAGAGGTTTAAAGCTATCTGGCGGAGAAAAGCAGCGGGTAGCAATAGCACGTACTTTGCTCAAGAAACCAGCAATGCTCATTTTTGATGAAGCTACATCTGCTCTGGATTCTAAAACGGAGCGTGCCTTTCAAGAGGAGCTATTGGGTTTAGCTAAAAATAGAACTACTCTCATTATTGCTCATCGCTTATCCACCATTATTCATGCTGACCAAATATTGGTGATGGATCATGGGGAAATTGTGGAGCGTGGTACGCATATACAGTTGCTTGGTATGAATGGGCGCTATGCGGAGATGTGGCAGATGCAAGAACGCACGCTTGATTAGAATATCCCTATGAATAATCCAGAACAGATCCTGAAAGACGCCTTTGCTGCAGCATTGGCTGTAGCTGACCCTCAAAAGATGGTTCCTGAATATCTAGGAAAAATCTTCCCTGAAGAACCCAAGGGTCGTTGTATCGTTGTTGGCGCCGGCAAGGCAAGTGCATCCATGGCAAGTGCTTTAGAGCGATATGCAAGAGAGTATTGGCCCACTATTGAACTAACGGGTGTTGTATTGACTCGCTATGGCCATGACTCCCCGACCTCACAGATCAAAATCATTGAGGCTGGTCATCCTGTTCCTGATCAGGCCGGCATGAATGGCGCAAAAGAAATCTTAACTTTAGTGAATACATTAGAGGCGGATGATGTCTTGATTGCCCTAGTTTCAGGAGGGGGCTCAAGTTTGTTGACCTTGCCTCAAGCAGGAATCAGTATTGATGACATGCGCCAAACAACAGAAGCGCTTTTGCGAAGTGGCGCACCGATCGAAGAGATGAATGTGGTTCGTAAACATTTATCTGCAATTTTGGGTGGTAACTTAGCAAGATTAGCAGTTGCTCGCGGTGCTCGAGTAGAGGCTTTATTAATTTCTGATGTCACGGGGGATTTACCAGCCGATATTGCTAGCGGACCTTGTGCACCTGATTACTCTACCTATCAAGATGCACTCAATATTTTGGCGAAATATAATTTAGACGCCAAAAAGATCCCTGCATCAGTGTTAAGTCACCTTGATCGCGGTCTTGCTGGAGAAATTCCAGAAACCTTAAAAGAGGTGGACCTGCAAAATGCTCAAGTCAATAATCATGTTATTGCCACTGCACACCAAAGTCTTGAAGCGGCGGCAACTTATATCCGAAGCGTGGGCTATAGTGCTGTGATTTTGGGCGATACGATTACTGGAGAGGCTAAGGACGTTGGTCTTATGCATGCGGGAATAGCTCGAGAGGTGGCGCTTTATCAAGAATGGGCAAAGCCCCCAGTTGCTTTAATTTCTGGTGGAGAATGCACAGTGACTTTGCCAGCACATAGCAAAGGTCGCGGTGGTCGTTGCAGTGAGTTTCTTTTATCTCTTTTTACCGCCACTCAAGATATTCCAAATTTATCTGCTTTAGCAGCTGATACTGATGGAATTGATGGCAGCGAAGATAATGCGGGCGCTTGGTTTACTTCTAAAACTCGTGAAGCTTGTGTAAGTAAATCTTTACGCCCAGCTGCTTATCAAGCCTCCCATGATTGCTATGGTTTTTTTGCGCAATTAGATGGTCTGGTAGAAACTGGGCCTACACTTACCAATGTGAATGACTTCCGTATCATTTTGATTGATTAACGCTTACCAATATCCATGACGACTAGTCCAACTCAAATTCAGATAATCCAGCCAGATGATTGGCATCTTCACATTCGCGATGGTGAGGTGATGAAAGATGTGTTGGCTGATACTGCTCGTCAATTTGCGCGTGCAATCATCATGCCAAATTTAAAGCCACCTGTAACCACTGTGGAATTGGCGAAAGCTTATCGTGCACGCATCCAATCTCAATTAAAGATTTTGGGAGCAGATCACTTTACGCCTTTAATGACCTTGTATTTGACTGATAACACCTCCGCAGATGAGGTTCGCAAGGCTAAAGCTGAAGGCATTACAGCCTTTAAGTTATATCCTGCTGGAGCTACGACCAATAGTGATGCAGGTGTTAGTAACCTCAAGTGTTGCTATAGTGCCCTCGAAGCAATGCAAGAGGTGGGAATGCCTTTGTTAGTTCATGGCGAGGTGACGGATTCAGAAATTGATATCTTTGATCGTGAGGCAGTATTTATTGATAAGGTGCTTGACCCTGTTCGTAAAGATTTTCCTGCACTCAAAATGGTGTTTGAGCACATTACGACCTCACAAGCAGCGCATTATGTGCGTGATGCAAATACAGGTGAAAAGCATACTTTAGCTGCAACGATTACTCCGCAGCATTTATTGATGAACCGCAATGCCATTTTTACTGGTGGTATTCGCCCACATCATTATTGCTTACCTGTTCTTAAGCGAGAAGAGCATCGGCTTGCCTTATTGGAAGTTGCTACAAGTGGAAACCCACGATTTTTCTTAGGTACGGATAGCGCGCCCCATTCCAAAGCAGCTAAAGAGACCTCCTGCGGTTGTGCTGGCTGCTACAGCGCCTTTAATGCGCTGGGTTTGTATGCAGAGGCATTTGAAAGTGTTGGCAAGCTAGATAAGTTAGAAGGCTTTGCAAGCTTCTTTGGCCCAGATTTTTATTCTTTACCGCGTAATACCCAAAAAATCACCCTGCTAAAGCAGGCCCAAAGCATTCCTCATGAGCTACCTTTGGGTGATGCCACGATTGTTCCTTTGCGTGCCGGCGAAACAATTGCTTGGTCTCTGGCCTAATTTGGTAATTTCTGAAATTTAAAGCCAATTTGCTCCGACTGCGTTAGACTTCAGGCGCAGAGTCAATTAGGC
>CAIYZI010000447.1 GCA_903930665.1 uncultured beta proteobacterium | reverse complement strand
CCACCAGGCCATCACCCCAGGAAGCACTAGTTAATACACCAGAGCTTTGATTGGGAAACAGATCTAAGCCGCCCTGCATATTGATTTTTACGCGCAAAAATTCGTTACGACGATCAGCTTTAAGCCAGTCAAAGTCAGCTCGCATTGGATAAGATTGGGCGGGTAAAGCCTCGCGCCCCTGAAGCTTCAAGATGAATGGTCGTACAAATAACAGGAAAGTCACGAAACTAGAAACTGGGTTGCCAGGCAAGCCAATGAACCAAGACTCTCCATCCTTTTCCTGATCAGACCTACGTACCGCGCCAAATGCTAAAGGTTTGCCAGGTTTGATAGCGATTTGCCACAAATCTAAACAACCTTCCGCACTTACCGCAGGCTTAATATGATCCTCTTCGCCAACCGATACACCACCTGATGTAATGATCAAATCATGATCCTTACTCGCTTGACGCAAGGCGTTCCGAGTAGCATCTAAGCGGTCAGGAACAATTCCCAAATCAGTTGCCTCACAACCCAATGAACGCAAACATGCCAATAAGGTATCGCGGTTAGAGTTATAAATACCACCTGGTTTGAGCTGCTCACCCGGTAGAGTCAACTCATCACCAGTGAAAAATGCAGCCACTTTTACACGGCGCTTCACATTCAAATGGGTTAACCCAGCTGATGCTGCAACACCTAATTCTTGTGGTCGCAAAAAAGTGCCAGATGTTAATGCCACTTTTCCAGATGTGAGGTCTTCACCACGACGGCGAATCCATTGACCACTAATAGGGGCAATATTAATTTTTATCTGATCGACGCCTTCTTTTACGATTTCACAATCTTCTTGCATGACCACGGCATCAGCACCCAAAGGAATCGGTGCTCCAGTAAAAATACGAGCTGCAGTTCCCGACTCTAACTGAACTCCAACTGAACCCGCTGGTATGCGTTGAGCAACCCTCAGAATAGATTTAGCCGCGCAAACATCCGTCGTGCGTACGGCGTAACCATCCATGGAACTGTTATCCAAAGGTGGAACATCTACCAAGCTAGTCACAGCTTGTGCCAAGACTCGCCCAAGGGAATCCTGGGTTGTAAGCAATTCACTCTCGCAAACAGGCTTAGCATTTAAAAGCAGATGGTCTAAAGCCTGCTGAGCAGTCAACATCGGAGGCTTGGTCATAAAGAACCTATTTAAAAGAAGATGCTTACTTAACGAAGATGCATTGTGACGAAGTTTTTAACTTGATTCACATCAGCATCAATATTTTCGACGCGCTGTGGTCGAGACTTGATATCTTGGAACGCTGCTGGACATTCCGCAGGACGGCCTAAGGCCTCTTGAATCGTCTCTTCAAATTTAATTGGCAAAGCTGTTTCTAAAACAAGCATAGGAACACCAGGCTGAAGATGCTCACGAGCTACTTTCACACCATCAGCAGTATGTGTATCAATCATGACGCCATACCGCTTATCAATATCTTGAATTGTTTCTAAGCGGTTTACATGGGTGCTACGGCCAGATTGAAAGCCATACTTTCCAATACCTTCAAATACCGCATTCTCAGATAAATCAAATCCACCAGCTTCATCTACCTGCTTAAACATACCAGCAGTAGCTTTGCCATCTTGACCCATCAGATCAAAGACAAAGCGCTCGAAGTTACTCGCCTTAGAAATATCCATAGAAGGACTTGAGGTATGCAATGTTTCGGCGGATTTACGCGCACGATAGATACCCGTGCGGAAGAATTCATCCAAAACATCATTCTCGTTGGTAGCAACTACTAAATGCTCGATGGGCAATCCCATCATACGAGCAATATGACCTGCACAAACATTGCCAAAATTTCCCGACGGTACAGTGAAAGAAACTTTTTCACTGCTATCTTTGGTTGCCAAGAGATAGCCCTGGAAGTAATAAACCACTTGAGCAACTACGCGCCCCCAGTTAATCGAATTAACAGTGCCAATTTGGTTCTCAGCTTTAAATGCATGATCATTGCTGACCGCTTTAACAATGTCCTGGCAATCATCAAATACACCAGCAACAGCCAAATTAAAAATATTAGGATCTTGCAAGGAATACATTTGGGCCGATTGAAACGCACTCATTTTTCCGCGGGGTGAAAGCATAAATACCTTCACACCTTCTTTACCCCGCATTGCGTATTCAGCGGCACTACCAGTATCTCCAGATGTAGCACCCAAAATATTGAGCTTCTGACCAGCACGTTTTAAGGCGTATTCAAACAGATTACCCAATAACTGCATCGCCATATCTTTAAATGCAAGTGTTGGGCCATTTGAAAGGCTTAGTAAACCAATGCGAGTACCACCCTCCTCGCCCAACCAATGTAAAGGCGTGATGTCTTTAGCATTGTCTTGTGAACGTCCATTGCAATAGACTTGCTCAGTGTAAGTTTTACGAAGTAATGCGCGTAAATCAGCCTCTGGAATATCGTCGCAATACAAGCTGAGGATTTCATAAGCGAGATCAGCATATGACAAGCTGCGCCAAGAATCGAGTTGTGTAAGAGATATTTGCGGATATTGAACTGGCAAATACAGACCGCCATCAGGAGCCAATCCCCCAAGGAGGATCTCTAAAAAAGTCTGTTGTGGGCTATTGCCACGAGTCGATTGGTAACGCATGTGCTTATTAATTAATTACTTGTTATTAAGACAAATTTTCTAAACGGATCTTCACTACCTCACCAGCAACGGTCTTGAGATTTTGAATCTCTTGAATTGCGGCGAGCATGTGCTTCTCTTTGGTTTCATGAGTTAATGCAACCAGATCGGTTTGGCTCTCACCCTCATCAGCCTCTTTTTGTAAGAGAGCATCAATAGAGATGCCATGTAAAGCCAAGATCTTGGTGATGTCAGCCAACACACCCGCCTGATCGGCAACGCGTAAACGCAGGTAGTAACTAGTTGTCACTTCACCCATAGGCAATACTGGCGTGTCACGAACAGCATCGGCTTGGAACGCTAAATAAGGAACGCGATTCTCTGGGTCCGCATTTAATAAACGCGTAATGTCGACTAAGTCCGCAATCACTGCAGAGGCAGTCGGCTCGGATCCCGCGCCCTTACCGTAGTACAAAGTAGTACCAACCGCATCACCAAATACTTGCACCGCATTCATTGCTCCTTCAACATTTGCAATCAAACGCTTAGCAGGAATCAAAGTTGGGTGAACACGCAACTCAACTCCGCTTGAAGTTTTCTTGGCAATGCCGAGTAACTTAATACGATAGCCCAATTGTTCAGCATAACGAATATCGATAGCATCTAATTTGG
>CAIYZI010000446.1 GCA_903930665.1 uncultured beta proteobacterium | reverse complement strand
ATCCAATGCCAAAAAAAACTAAAGCACAGATAATCAGAAGGCTTTGTTTTGATTTAACCATTCTTTGATAGTCCTGTAAGTGTTATTGAATTATGAGTTGAGCATCGACTTGTAGATTTATGACTGGATCTTCACCTTCAATTTATCAAGATAGGCAAAAAAAGCGCCAGAAACTATGTTGATAATGATCCAAATCGGTTTACCTAGATAAAGAGGTAGAAATGGGTTGTAAACCATTGCGGATATAAATAGCCCCCACTTAGCTAGCTCATTTAACCGCTCTTTGTCGTGGAAAAAGAAATACACGGACCCAACAAAGACCAGACTTCGTAAAATCCAGTAGTAATCATGAGGCATTGGCAGAATGGCAATAAGAATCAATGCCGCAAGAACCTTGTTCATATCAGCGACTCTCAGAAACCGGAATTCCATACTCATATTCTTCACAAGAATCTGTACCTAGATTGTGATTTGGAAGAGTGCCATTGGGATCGTAGCAAGGGTCACCAGGCTTTAATTCATGTCTAATTAACTTTGGTTCATTGGATTGCCAAATGTAATTGGTTTGAGTGGCATAGCCAACGCTGCCAAAGATCAGCAGTAACACCAACCAAGAGTCAAGCTTAATCATTTTCTTTAAATCCTAGCTGGGTGCCAATTGCCCGCTCTATCAGGCCAAGCTTGGCGGGTATACCGATAAAGCCGACAATTGCAGGCCACAGCAATGCAATTGATGCCGGTATGTAGAGTCCGTGCATAAAGAGGGCTATTGAACTTCCGATTGCGCAAGGCCAAGTAAGGATTTTTATGGGGGTAACAACGATGCTTGCTAAATATGCATCGATATATCTATATCTGATTAGGCTCCATAAAGTATTGATTGCAAGCACTCCAAAAACAACAAAATACCAGGGGTAAAAAAGTAGCAATATAGGTGCTATAACTTGCGATAAGAAGTTGGGAAAATTACTCCATTCGATAGAACGCAATACTAAATAGCGGCTAATTTCTGACGAGGTGTATCCAGTAAAGTTCATACGTGTCCAGTATTAAGATTTATATTTTGTTCTTGAGTGCTAATTACAAGCCCTCCAGAAATAGTCGCTTTTTTCTTTGAGGGTTACCATCAGTGTTAAAGCAATGAATTCTTGGGCAATTGCCATGGCCGCAATATCAGTAGACCCAACGATCAATTTACTCGCCTCCCAGAGCAGCGTATTCTTGGGGGAATTCTCGCCTTTGGGTGCAAATTCCTTGCATTGCGAATAAATGAATTCTCTGTCATTAATGGCTTGAACGTATGACTTCCATTCATAAGAATCAACGGTAAACTTTTCAGAGGCTGCAAGATCCTTCAGTACAGCAAAAACAATCTTGTCATAGACAGCATCTTGTGCAGCTACCCCGCCAGCTACGTAAAGCAGTCTACTTGCATAGTGCACCACAAAATATATCAACTCATTTCGACATAGATTTAAGTCGGTAGAATGTAGCCCAGACTCCAAAAGATCATCGATAAGAATCTTTGCTCCAGCATTGGAGATGCCAACGATTTCTGCCGCCACGAGTTGTGCCTCAGATGAGGAAATCGAATACTTTTTACCGAAAAAAGATAATAGCCCCGCCATGATTGCTCTATTGCTCCTATAAAATTATTAACTCATCCCTTTGGGGACTCTTTGAGCAATAGCTGCTTTATTGAATCTGAATTGCATCCACAAGAAGGGCTATATTGACCATCACAGCAAACTGCTCTACCTCCAGAGCAACCACATACACCTTGATGATGTGAGCAACACCCTTGAGCTGCTTGCT
>CAIYZI010000445.1 GCA_903930665.1 uncultured beta proteobacterium | reverse complement strand
GTAGATCAATTGCGAGAAAGCTCAAGATGCTAATAAAGACGCATAAACCGAAAGGAAAAAAGCGTATCGGAAAGAGGGTATTTAATTTTTTAGACATGCAATTGTTTCTATATTAATGACGAGCTTACTGAGAAATTTTTCTAGCTTCTTGTATTTGAGAAATGAAGAACTGTTCAAATGCGATAGCAAGAAAAGACATCATGACTCCTGCTCCCAGCACAAGCGAGAAGATCACCGTAAGTACAACAAGCCATCCTGATTGTGTCTTCTTGCTTGCTTCAATTCCAGGATTAAATTGTGCATCCCATCTTTCATCAGCGCGTAAACCAAAAGCAATGGTCGTTAACCAACTGGCCTCTATTGCTATAAAGCCAAGTGTGATCAAAATCCATCCTGGGGTCGAATGAAAATGGGCTTCTTTTAGAAGCAGCCAACCTGCGATACCGCCAATGAGAGCGAGCAATTGAGTCCAGCCCCAAAAAGATTTAAGGCCTTGTAAATAGAGGCAGTTCAAACCTGTGCCTGGAAAAAATAATCCGAGAGCGCAAAAAATAAGCTTGGAATTCATGTAGAAACTTTCAGTGGAGATCGGAGTATGAGTGAGATTATTTTTGAAGATTTGGACGTTGTGCAAAGGTCAGTATTTCACGATCATTGCCGATCATTAAAAGACGATCACCGTCTCGAACAATCGTGCGGTAATCATTTAACTCATAGAGGAAATCGTTTTCCAATTCCATGCGCTGAGGAGTGCAGGCCATTTTGGTTGCAGCAATTTGGTTTAAGGTAAAGCCACGTGAATCTTCATCAATGCGAGCAGTAAAACGGTTGCATCCTGTTGACCCACTTAAGCGTTCACCATTTCCATCAAATGCCATTTGAATGGGATTGCTATTTTCACCTACGGGAATTTGTCTTGCTCGAACTTCACCATTGCTATTTGGGGTTAAATTCCAGCGAATCAGCTCCCATTTGGTGTTTTTTAGTTCATTGCTGGGCGGACTGGTTTTTGCGCCACAAGGGGGAATCACACTCGCGCAGGCGTTCAAGAGGGTTAATCCAAGGCAGGAAAGTGCGATAAGCAGTCTTTTATGACCCCATCTAGATGACTTAAAAATCATTGTTTTGCCCAATATATTCTCATAAGTTAATGTTTTTAAAGGATATTTTTATAAACTCTGAACTCTATTCTAACCACCAGAGTGCTTAAATAGGTAGATCAAATAGCCTTTTTCGTCTAGAATATGAGGTTTTCCGCTATACCGTGCATTTAGTTTGATGAATTTGCCTGGTGAGCTGGAGCCCAAGATTTTGTAGAAATTTCATTGGGTTGTAATCAACCTGTTTTCAATTTAGATTTTAAGGAATAAGTATGGTCGTCATTCGACTCGCACGCGGTGGCTCAAAGAAGCGCCCTTTTTACAGCATTGTTGCTACAGATAAGCGCAACCGTCGCGACTCGAATTTTATCGAGCGTATTGGTTACTTCAATCCTCAGGCGGCTGAGTCAGAGCAAGCAATGCGCATTGCTCAAGACCGTTTGACCTATTGGACTGGCGTTGGAGCACAAGTTTCTCCAACAGTTGTACGCTTAATTAAAAATAATCCTGCTGTTTAAGGATAGTTTGGCAAAAGACTTTGTCTTTTTGACGAAGTCTTTTGTTGCAAGATTTATTCGTAGTTCTTTATTGGGGAATTTGGTGGCTTCAATATGAGTACGCCTTCCCTAGAAGATTTAATTGAGCTCGGTGCAGTACAAGAGGCTCAGGGCCTGCAGGGTCAGATTAAGGTTCGTCCTCATTCACCAGATCCCGTAGCGCTTCTCTCTAGCAAAGAAATTTGGCTTTCTCTCATTCCTCGTCGGAATGTCGATGGTTATGCCTCTAAAGAGCAGGCATCATTGCATCTTTATAAAGTTAAACAATCCAAGATGCACAGCGGTACAGTATTAATGACTTTGGATGGCGTGACAGATCGTGATCAAGCTCAAGCTCTAAAAGGCGCCCGAATTTTGATTGAACGAAAAGATTTTCCCAAGGCTGATGGCGATAGCTATTACTGGGTTGATCTGATTGGATGCCAGGTAAAAAATCTTCAAGATGAAATTTTGGGTGAGGTTTTAGACATCACTGAGAATGGTGCGCATGGCGTAATGGCTATTGGTGATCCTGAAAGTAAGATCGTTAAGCAGTTGGTGCCCTTTGTTAAAGAAGTGGTGAAAAACGTTGATTTACCCAATAAATCGATTAGCTTGGATTGGCAATCTGATTGGTAGGCTGGCTTCATAGTCTTTATCTATTTTCCCTATGCGCTTTGATGTAGTCACCATATTCCCTGAAATGTTCTCTGCTTTAACGCAGTGGGGCATTACGGGGCGTGCCTGTGAGCAAGGTCTGGCAAGCGTCAAGTTATGGAATCCTAGAGATTACTGCTCCGATCCTCGTAAGACGGTGGATGATCGTGCATATGGTGGTGGGCCTGGCATGGTAATGATGGCTAAACCCTTAGAAGATGCGGTTTCTGCTGTAAAAGCATCTCATCAAGCACAAAACATATCGTCTGGCCCAATTTGCCTTTTAGCTCCACAGGGTGAGACTTTTTCTCAGAAGATAGCTACAGATATTCTCAATTACGGTAATTTAACCTTCATTTGTGGTCGGTACGAGGCAATAGATCAGCGTTTTATTGATAGAAACGTGAATTTACAACTTTCTATTGGGGATTTTGTGCTCTCTGGAGGTGAAATACCTGCCATGGCAATGATGGATGCGGTCATAAGACTGATTCCTGGTGCTTTAGGGGATGCAGAATCAGCAGTGCAAGATAGCTTTGTAAACGGTCTTTTGGATCATCCGCACTACACGCGACCAGAAATATATGAAAATTTATCTGTCCC
>CAIYZI010000444.1 GCA_903930665.1 uncultured beta proteobacterium | reverse complement strand
TCATTGCCAATATGGGGACGGTGATATATATGGTTCCCCTCTCTCTATCCATTGCTACCATGACGCTGGTATCACAGGCAATTGGCGCCAACAAACAAGAACGTGCAGAAGAGATTGGATGGTCCTCTGTTTTCTTCACTACAGTCCTATGCGTGCTGATTGGTATTGCAGTGTGGATCTTTAAGATGGATCTTTTAAATTTTTATGATCCCCCCGATGAGGTAAAAGCATTTTCCATTCCTTTGTTTTTATTTATCGCCTTTTATCAAATTTTTGATGCGTTACAAGTGACTGCAGCATTTATTTTGCGTGCCTATCGCATCGCTTTTTGGCCCATGCTTATTTACGCAGGCTCTTTGTGGGGTGTAGGCTTAGGAGGTGGCTACCTCATGGGCTTTAATATCTTTGGCAATACTCCGGAATTTTTGCAAGGTGCTAATGGCTTCTGGGCTGCCAACAGCATGAGCTTGGGCTTGGCCGCCTGCTTACTGCTTTATCTCTTTAGAAAAACGGCGGCGCGCTTCGAGAAAACGCATCCACCGATTGAGACTTAAACCTTAGCCACCAAATTTATTTGCTTGCTAAGGTTTTTACTTGCCGTATACCTTTAAGCTCGATGCGTCATCATCAAGGCGTCTCTTAAAATTTCTACCTTCAGTTCTTTTGTCATTTACCGGATTAGCAACCACGAAATTCTGGTCTTGCAAACGCTTTGCAACATCTTCCGCGAGAGATAAAGAAGCCTCTTTCATTAGCTTGGCCATGCTAGGTTTGTAGTTATTGTCACGTCCATCAATACGGACATCATGACCGCCACCTGAAGCAATGAAAGACGCAACAATTTGAGTGGTTTGGGTATCTACCAAATTAAAGTCCACTACTACATCCAAAGCCACTTGTTGACTACTGGATTTTGTGCCCGGGATATCATCGGCATTATCGGTAAAAGAGACTTCTTCAAGAACGCCATAAAGAACATAATTGGCATCGCCAAAATCTCCAGCCTTAATACGCTGGACAATATCAAAGTACTCATCACCCTGATTTTGAGTAGGGACCGATGGTTTGGCTTGCACTACCTTGTAGCCTGAATTAATCAACACTCCACGTATGGGACTTGCCAGATAACGTACCTCACCATATTCCATCTTGCTTTCGTAGCCAGACTTTTTGACTGTTTGGCTACTGGCGCTTGAAGATGTATTACTGACTGATGAATCAGCCGCCTTAGGGAGGTTAGCATCTGGAGTCTGAGTTGCGCTAGAGCTAGTCGATGCAGGATCGGCTAAATTGGTAAACTTCACTGGAAAGGCGGAGCTGTTTGGACCACCCGTAAGAGCAGAAGAATTTGCCTTATCGGCATCGACAGCAATCACTTGAGGCGTTATCGCAGAAGCCGAAGTTGACTCTGATTTATTTCTTGTCTCCTCTACAAAGCTGGAGTTCTTACCTTCTTTTTTGTAGTAAATATCCGTAACTGCAATGGACTTGGATTCTTCATTCAGAATCTCTGCATTAATCAGCTTAGCCTTAGATGTAGATACCCCATTTTGAGCCCCATCCCCCAATTGTGATTTTGTTGTGGGCGCAGAAGAACATCCAACCAAAAGCACTAAAAGTGCTCCAATAGGTAACAATAAGCCGTTTTGAATCAGTCGCATATGAATAACCTTAATACCCAATTAACGGGTTGCCGTTTTACGAATCTCTTTTTCATCCGCCCATTCGATAAGGCCAGATTCGTTATCAATGAGATTCAGATTGAAAACGTAATATACGTCTTTAACATCTTTATTGGTTTTCACAATAGAAGCAATGGAGCCCTCGATGCGGTATTGGGCGCCTTGCATATTGCCAGTTTTACTGATGGTGCTGCTCTTATATAAACCCGTTTGGTTTTGACGTTTTAACTCATCAACCTGATTTTGCATTTCAGAAATGCTTACGGCAAAACGCACTTGACCACTCTTTAGCAGTTGGGTTCTGATTTTGTCAGTAATCACCGTAGTATCGATATATTCTGATGTCTTGTTTTTCACTTCAGCCAATGTCACTCTAGGCGCATCTTTGCTGGCAGAAATAGGCTTTGACTGCAACAATGATCTTGTCATGGATTCCGCAATCATCTGAAGATCGGTGGATCCATAGTTCGCGTTGACTGTTTCCACGCCTTTGGCATCGCCATAACGTACCTGAGGTCCTGAGCAAGCAAGCAAAAAAGAAGAGGAGAACAAGACAGCTAATAGGGTTACTTTACGGGTATTCATAGATTTACTCATATTGGTAGAGGGCAAGTTCTTATTGGTATTGATTTAATTCAAATCGGAAATCTGTTGCATCGGGCGTGGGTGCTATGCCAATGATATTGGTGGATTGACCTTTGCCAATAGTGACCGGCTTCCATGACTCCTCATCAAACACAGACATACCATTTTTACCAACCCACCTAAAGCGATAGGAGACTAAGTTAGATTTACTGTCGTTTTTAATGGTTACTTGAGCAGTTAAAACGCCATTACGTACGATGCTACGCATATCGGTAATCTGAATGCTGTCTGTATCGCCGTAACGATCAGTCATTTCTTTGATCGAGGGTGTTGAGCTGCAAGCAGCCAAAATCACTGTCGACAAAATCATTAAAAAGTATTTTTTCATCATGCTTACTTCCTATCTAAAAAAGCTGCTTTAAAACATCAAATACACCTGGTTGAGGTTCATATGGAATGGCGGTAGTAGCATTCTTCACACCAGAATCCCCTGTTACTTGAATCCCTGCAGAACTAGGATCGGCGATCTTTAAAACTTCCGCTGGATCACTTTTCTCGACACTTGATGCGACATGCAGCAAAGCCCCGGGACTCTTACTCTTAGGATCTATTTTCGCATCAGAAGACCCAACGATGACAGGAGTTTGCTGGGGAAGCGCATTAGGGTCATTAGAAACGATCACTGACGCCCGATCTCTGAACATACGGATATAAATCACGTTATATCCAGCAAGTAGCTTGACTGTTTGGCTACGAATAATCCCGGTAGGAGTCGCATATTTCAGGACATTTTCGCCTACGGGCAAATCCACTCGAGCCATATAAGTTTGCGAGGGTAAAGTTGACCAATGTCTTGTATCGGTTACATTAATCGATTGCATGGCCATTCCCGTAATAGCGCCTGCAATAGCACCGATCAAAGCAGAATTGTTGTTGCCATTGTTATTATTTTTATTGGTAGCCTGTTGCGCAGCCCGATCAGCAGCCATTTGAGCTCCGATAGATACTAAGGCTCGAGAAGTCGCCCTCAAAACATAG
>CAIYZI010000443.1 GCA_903930665.1 uncultured beta proteobacterium | reverse complement strand
CTCCAGTACTTTACAGATCGAATTAATTCAGAGTTCTGGTGCTGTAATTCGTTGCGTGAATTTTTTGCAGAATTAAGCTCCAACTCTTTATGGATTAATTGCGTTCTCAGAGCTTTTAAATTCTCTAGAAGGAGCTTCTGACTGTCACTGGCCTCGGAGGTTGCATGTAGTGTTAATTGATCTTTTAATAACGCAACTTCATCGTCAAGATCGCTACATAAATACCTTAACTCGGAAATAAGATCGTCTCTTGGATCGTATGCTGGATCTAGATTCATGATTGAATCTCAACATTAGATTTGTTATTTTTGTGGCTATCCACCCAATCAATTACATCCTGTAAAACCCAGACTTTTACAGTTGGGGACAGGGTAATTGGGGGTATTAACTTCCCTTGGGTCACCCAAAGGTTAATGCAACTTTTGGATAGGGTGGTTAATTTGGATAACTCATCAATTCTTAGTAATTGACCCGGTCTTAACGCTAGCCGTATATTCTCGTTTGCATTCTTCACATCTTGAATTGGATGTGAAATGTTTAACTCACTTTTATTCATTTTGCTACACCTTTCTTTAATTTTGAGGGTGTAGTGATAATGAGTTATGGGTTTTTATAGGTCCATTGAATAACGTACTTAGTACCGAAAAATTCTCATATGTAGTGGTCGAATAGCTTGTTTTTCCATGATTTTTTGAGTTTATAGTAACCCTTGGTAGAAATTTTTAAGGGTTTCATCCCAGTTGTGTTTGCCTCGTTATGCTCCTCGAGAAGTTTGCAAAAATTTTTGTACGGAATGAATTTAGAAACCCCGTTTTTTCTTTGAAATTTTTCCGTTACATTTTTAAAAAATTTTCTCAATTTCCAGTCTTTGGGTCTATGAGTCAGAACTTTTTTACGACTTTCCTCAGCTTTTATTAACTCATCCTCTTTTTTTACAAACTCAGCCATTTCCTCATGGGTTGGATTTGACGGGAGCCAATTTGTGACTTTTACAGAGTTATACTCTTGCTGGTGTTGCATAACAAACCATTTGACATCGCCATTTAGATCGCAAATTAAATGATTTACCTTCTTCCCAATAGATAATTTTTTATCTTTTTTATACTTATCAAGATAGCCCGTGTAATCATCATCAAATGACTTCAACGCAACCCCTAAACTTATAACTTTTTCTTCCCCGGCTTTGCGAATCTTTCCGTCTTTACTGATGGGGTACTGTTGAATACAATCCAGAATTGATTTGCAATATGAGGTCAAGAGGATCTGGAGGGGTTTTGGGACAGCTTCTAATTCGATTTGATGCACAAATCTGTCATAGTTGTCTTTAAGGTTCCAGAGAAGGGCCTTAATTACTGTCAGGCTGGTGAGTTTATTGGCTTTTGGTTGGCTAATCCTCCCATCCCGCACGATTTTAGGCGCCCCCATGGTTGATGGCGTTGTACTTTTTAACTGTTTCATATTTGGAGTGGACTTTATAGAGAGTTGATTTAGGCAGCCTTGCGTTCAATTTCTAGAGCAATAATATTTCCCCATTTGCCTGTTAAACAATAATCCTCCCAATCTTTCATTAATCGCTTGCGGTGTTCCAGTAGGTCTCCACGTCTATAAGCGGCTTCTACCTGATTTGCAACGGTATGAGCCAAAGCCTTTTCGGCAACCTCTGGACTATGAAGTGTTTCTTCGGATACCCAATCTCGAAAGCTCGATCTAAATCCATGAACAGTTACCATGGGATTGATCGTCCTAGGTGTCATAGCCATGGCCATGCTTGAAAGAGGTTTCCCGCTTTTCGAGAATAGAAATTTACTATCGGGATCTAGAGATTTGGAAATTTCAAGAATTTCTAGAGCTCTTTTACCCAAGGGAATTCTATGTTCACGTTTTGCTTTCATGCGTTCAGCAGGAATGATCCAAAGCCCCTCCGAAGTGACTTCTGCACGAAGCCCTTTAAGAACCTCACCAGAGCGATTGGCTTGTAATATCAAAAACTCCAAGGCTAATGCCGCTATTCCATCTT
>CAIYZI010000442.1 GCA_903930665.1 uncultured beta proteobacterium | reverse complement strand
TGTGTTGAAACTGATTGAATGGTATTTCGAGTTCAACACGGGCATTTTTCGCTTTGATTACTAGGTTCTTATGGTCAATGGAAGTTATCTCAAATTCTTCGTTATTGAATACTGATTGGTTCTCAGGTATCTCAAGTAGTTCATCATCGTCATCCTCTTTCTTGGTGTCCTTTTTGATGTTTCTTACTGTTTTATGGGCAATAATTAGGCGGCCCGTACTTAAGCTGTGGGATGAAGTAAATGAGTCCTACAAACACCCAATACAAGCTGAAAGAGAGAAATATCTCCGTTAGGTTGTTCTTGATATTCACGTGAGCTATCTTCGCAATGTCGTTAGACTATCACACCTTATTTATAGCTTTTATAAATTACAAAATAAGTGATTCAATACCAGAAATTCAATAAGGTATTTAATTAAGCGCTACTCTTATCAAATCAATAAAACCACCATTAGCATATATTTAATAGGGGTTTCATTGCACTAATTACCTTTCAACTTTTGAACATTAAATACATACAAGAAAATCACCCTAACTTCAACTAGCACCGCCAAATTCAGTGCTAATAATTTTTCATTAGCTATAAGATAAACAATTAATTCATAACCACCGATTCCAAACTTACACTCATACCTAACTCTATTACTTGAATTGATTAGAATCAATATAAGAAGCAGAAGTAAATTGATTGAGCTCAAAAAAACCTCCATTAATCATGGGTTTTTTATCGCGAGCCAATAAAAAAGGAACCAAGGTTACTGGATTGTTAGGTGGGCTTACTCTCCAAGCAAATGTGCAAACCTATTATGCAAAGAAAGCTATGCTGAGCGAAGAAAATAATTCCCAATTGCTACCGAAGAACGCCATCAAACTTCGCTCGGAAATCGGATCGATTGGCCAAGAATTCCAGATAAATCGAAATAGATACTCCATATTGTCAACACGATTCTGAATTTCAAATATGCACCAAACCAGCAACTGATGATTTGGTTTTAGGAGCGTCCTTGAGCATCACTCCTTAAGCGCAGCCCCTCCCTTTGGCTGTTCGGCTGGCGATTTAAGAAAGGAACCCAACATCGTATAAAGAGATGCACCTGACATAGAAAAGGCAAATAAACCGCAAAAGGAAATAATGAGAGGAAGCGCCTGCCACTCAGTTGGAAGAGTGTAATCCCCATATCCAACCGTGGTGTACATCCCCCCAACAAAATAAAACGCTCTTAATGGATCAGCAAATGCTTTTAATGAATCTAAGATACAGGCGAATATGAATATATCCCCTACATGGGTTAACAGAACCAAAAATACAGCCACTAGATATATGGGGAAGAGGTATTTAGTATTTTTCTTGATAAATGCGCCGCCGACTAACCTTTGAAATAGCCGGGTTAAAAAGGCAATGTAAAAGCCATGAATACCAAGTATGACAACCGTGTCACACATAAATAGTTTGACCTTCTCATTAAAGACATGGATTGAATAGAAGGTGGCCAAATTAAAAGAATTAGTTACTGCAGAAATATGCTCAAGCCAGTTCATTTCATTACGTCCTTAAGTAAAGCGTCGCACATTATGCAGTTAGATAAAAACCACCTAGAGGTGGTTTCAATAGTTGCAGTTAGGGGTTGACAATAGGAATTTTTTATCAATATTGCCAACAGTAGCCTTTTTATTTAGCAATTAAATCCAAAAATTGCACATGATCATTAATATCTACAAAAGTAGATGGGTCATAGGTCATATTGCCAGTCTTGGTAAATAAGAACATATAAGGCTTAGTGCCCACATAGGCACCCGCATTATTTTTGGCATTTACATCACAAACTACCATCCAGCCAAAATTAGCAGGCTTATCAATCTGCTGTCTTGCCCATGCTTTACGTGGTGGGGAGCATTCTTTACGAGCTGCTTCCGGATTGGGGATATTTGCCTTTAGAAAAGTCCCTACTTCGTTATTAATCTCCGCTTGATGAGGTTGAGCCGGGAATTGAGCTTGCTGAATTTCTAAAGGGGTCACTGGGGCCGCACAAGCAACCAGGGCTAGTGCAGAAATAAGACTTATTAGTTTAATTTTCATATTCCCTCTTTTAGTGAATTTAGATTTCCGAATCTAGTCACTGATTTATAAAGAACCAATATTAATGGTTATTACAAATTTAAGGAATAGTGAAAAACCACCCGTAGGAGGCCTTTAGATCGGAATTGCTCGATATTTTACCGAGCATTAACCAATCACCTAACCAAGCATCTAGCCTAGTATTAGAACCGGCAATTTACTGTGTAAGATGACTTCTTGAGCCTCGCTACTTAAGAAAATCCCCCTAATGCCAGAGCGCTTATGAGATGCCATCACAATGACATCGGCTTTTGCCTTTTTAGCAGCCTCCAAAATACCATCCGAGATATTAGGATGAAGTACATGAAATTCAGCTACAGGGATATCAGGGCCAATAACAGCTCTTGCCTTAGCAAATAGCTTTTTTGCAAATTCCGCACTCACTTTTTTATATTCCTTAGATGAGAGCGCCAAAACTGATTGCACTTCTGACGATGAATATGGCATCACTGGATCGGTCACAAATACCAAGCTAATCTTGGCGCTATCTGTTAAAGCCAACTTAATCACTGCTTTAAGCTCAGCCTTCGTGATGGACTCTCCACTGATTGGCACTAATAGGTTTTTAAACATGTATTTGCCCCAAAATGAGAGATCAAAAAATTACACTAATGACGTACTTGGGGTAGTCTCTTTTTCACAAATAGATTGCTCACACCCCTGCATCATGGCATCGAAAACCGTCCTAAACATCGGCATAAAAGTCTCACAACCTATCGGAGCATTATGGAATAGCCCATGTATGACATTTTCCATATCAGTTCGATACTTCAAAGACAAGGACTCTAATGCGGCCCTATAGTCTTCATTTCCCTTAGTCAGAATTTGATTAATATCATTTTGATACTCACCAAAATAATTCAGAACTTCTTTAATCTCAGAACTACCAAGCACACTAGGAATAAATCCCGTCTGAGTGGGCATGGCAAATTTATAGCTATTTTCTTGTGTCAATGAAGAAAATACTTTAGCAGCATTGTAATTAGCCTCCATCAGATTTTTCATGGTGTTAGCAGAAATTTGTCTAAGTGCTCTTGTTGAATCTAGCGATTGATTTTGCAAGGCTACGAACTGCTCAAGTATTTGGTTATGAAACATAGGATTCCTTTGTCTTTGTGTAATTAAATGATGAATAACATGCTATAAATCGCGATTAAGGTGGCTGATCACTGCCTCGTAAGAGTGCAATAACCTCTGCATCATCAACCTGTGAAAAGTCCTGATAAAAAGATCCCACCCCAGAGAAATATTGGGCCTCATTAAGGCAAATGAGTTCATCGCAATATTCACGAATAGCATCTAAAGAATTCGCAGGCGCTACTGGTATTGCGCATATAACACGTTCCGGCCGTAAGTTCTGTAATGATCTAAGTGCTGTCAACATGGTTGCACCAGTTGCAAGACCATCATCAACCACAATCACAATCCTGCCCTTGGGACTAATCGGCGGTCTTATGGGGGTGTACTGAGCACGCCGACGATGAATCAAACTCATTTGACTGCCAACCTCAGCCTCGATGTATTCTTCATCGGCACCTAATCTAGTGGCATTCGTGGTGATAAAAACTTCCCCGCCCTCACTCACGGCACCAATCGCTAGCTCTGCGTCTCCAGGTGAACCCAGCTTTCTGACCATCACGACATCAAGCTCACCTCCCAATGCATCAGCAATATATCTGCCTAGCGGTACACCACCTCTAGGAATAGCAAGCACCAAAGGTCTTTTGCCCTGATATTGGATCAAGGATTGTGTAAGCAATTTCGCCGCCTGTATGCGATCTTGAAACATTAGGACAGACTCCCTTGTGATTGAGGCTGTGAGTTTTGTTCTAATGAATGTTGTGGTCTATCCTCCAACTTCAAGAGTTGAATCTGAAATTTATCCTCATAGGGGGGAACATGACATTCCACGACATCAGAAGGCGCTACTTGGAGATGAAGACCAACAATATTGGCCTGCATAGGCAGTTCACGGACATGCCTATCTACGAGAACAGCTGCATAAATAGCCTTTGGTTTTTTAGCATTGAGCCATTCAACAGCCCGAAGTAATGAATGGCCCGTATAAAAAACATCATCAACCAATACCAAGCTATAAGGACTCAAATCCAGATCCAATAACACTGGATCTTCAGTTAGCTGAGTGTGCGGATAAAGTAATTTCAGATCATCGCTATAGCGCTTAATCGATAAATTTATCCGCAAAGGAATATCACGATGAAAGTCTCTGACTAAGCTGTCGCAGATTCGATCTGCTAAAGGTGCCCCACGGCGCAAGATGCCTACTAAGGCTAGTTTTTGCAAAGGATTGACCATGACTGAAATCTTTCCAGCCATTTCTTTGATGACGAGCTCTAACTGCACCGTATCATACAAACGGCACCGTTGGCCTAAAGGTAAATCGCTATTCATGACGTTCAAATGAAGACTTTCCGTAATGAGCTAAACCCTTCCTCTTATAAAGAAGTTAGGAGTACCACCGTAAAAATGCTGCAGAGCTAATGGCAATGACGCCAAGCCCAAACATCATTGACCAGGCAAATTTACTGATTTCTGGTGATAGCCGAGAACACAGTAAAACATATAGAGCAGAAATGACAAATCCACTTACTACACAACTTATCTTAATAAGCAGAGCCAGAATCGCCACTCCATGTATATCTGGTAACTGATGATAAAAATAAAAAGTGGTGGCGCCAAAGGCTGCTCCAGTCAGGCCTTGAATACTCCAACCTAAAGCCTGCACAACAGCAAGTACACGTCTTGTATTCTGATGGGCAAAAAATAGTCCATACGCACCCACCCCAACAATCACCACTGCTCCGATATTGTGAATACTCTGGATGAGTGCGTATAGAAAGCTTTGCATAAGACCGAAATTATTTAGCAGTCACTATTGTTGAGGCTTGTAAACCCGTCAAACTATGATCGGCACGCGCCTCTTTAACAACGATGGTGTGTTTTCCAGCCATAAGTGCTGGTAACTCAACACTACAAGGACAGCCCGTAACATCACGATCGATAATAGGCTTCTGGTCATCCACATAAACATGGAGATGATTGCCTTCCGGGCTTAACTTGACGTTATAAGTTAGCTTTGTTGCCATACCCGCCTGAACCATCGACCCGTCCTTTGGAGATAAGATGGTTAGCGAGCCCATATCAGCTGCGTATGCCAAACCACCCATTGCACCCAAACCTCCCACCCCCAACATCACAGTAAACAACCATTTATTCAAACTCTTCATCACAATTCCCCTCACCGTTTATGACATTTTTTATAATTACCCCACAACTAGGTACAAAGTTACCGCCTTCTCAATCAATTTTCTTGTTTTCAGTCAAGAAAACCTGCAGTTTTTAATAACTGTTTTAAATTAAGCGCCCTAAATCCCACTACCGATCGATGTTTTTATCCATTAAACACAAAATATAAAAAATCATCGCAAACCCTTCTTTTGGCTGGAAAAAATACTAAACTGGAAAAAGATGAATCCTTCAAGGAGGTTTGTATACCAACCTTAAAAGTGATGAATTTTGTAAAACCCTTACTCTTCTTTTTTTATAGCGGCTTAGTAAATGACCGATTTAATTTATCCAAAGATTGCCTTAGCTGGAAATTCACCGACAGACTTCAGCAATAAACATGCTTGGTACGAAGGTGTCATTACGAAAGCTCGAAAGCAAGCACCAATGAGAGTCGCAGTCGTTCACCCCTGCTCCCCTGAATCTGTTGCTGCAGCGATAGAAGCAAAAGATGAAGGCTTGATCATTCCCATCCTAATCGGACCAGAAACAAAGATTCACGATGCCGCCATAAAAGCCAATACATCTCTTACTGGCATTGAAATCATCTCTACTGAACATAGCCATGCCGCAGCAGAGCTAGCTGTAAAAATAGCATCACAAGGTAAAGTTGACGCCATTATGAAAGGTAGTCTTCATACCGATGAATTACTCAGCGCGGTACTGAGTCATGATTCAGGATTACGTACTGAACGCCGTATTAGCCATGCCTATGTCATGGACATTCCAGCCTATCCTAAACCGCTGGTTATCACTGATGCTGCGATTAACATCGCCCCCGACCTTGATGAAAAACGCGATATCTGTCAAAACGCCATTGATCTCCTTCAGGCTCTTGGCGTCCCTAAACCCCTAGTGGCAATAATTGCTGCCGTTGAAACCGTCAATGCGCAGATGCCAGCCACCTTAGATGCCGCAGCCCTAACCGTCATGGCCAGCCGTAGACAAATAACCGGTGGAATTGTAGATGGCCCTCTTGGTTTTGATAATGCCATCAACCTAAAGGCTGCTCATATTAAAGGGATTCAATCTCCAGTGGCTGGACAGGCCGATATTCTTCTGGTTCCCAATTTAGAGGCAGGCAATATGCTTGCCAAGCAACTCCTGTACTTTGCTGATGCAGATGCTGCTGGTATTGTTCTAGGTGCCCGTATGCCGATTATTTTGACCAGCCGCTCCGATAGCCTGAGAGTGCGATTGGCTTCTGTTGCTGTAGCAAAGTTATTGGTAGAGAGTAAACATATTGCATTAAAAGGATTTGGTAATTAGGTCTTAGGATTTAAGGTGACAAAAGACACGCACAAGAATATGACCAACAAAATATTTTTAACCTTTAATGCAGGTTCTTCGACCATCAAGATTGGTGTGTATCGCCTCATGAATGATCAGTTCACTCAAGCAGCCTTTGCCAGGGTCAACCTTCATGAAACACCTATCACTCTAGATATCGTTAAAGACTTTGTGCCTAGCCAAGTCAAACTTCAGCCCCCTCTTACGGAAGATCTGCATGGGGTTGTGGAAGAGGTTCTGGCTTACTTCGAAACCCATCTCCAATTTGATAATCTCTTGGCCGTAGGGCATCGCGTAGTGCATGGAGGCGACCTATATTCCAGCCCTATTGTTATTGATCGAGCCGCCATAAAAGCACTTGAGCAATTAATACCGTTGGCGCCATTGCATCAACCCCAGGCACTGTTCATCATTAGAGCTATTGCGCATTTACGGCCTAACCTAAAACAAACTGCTTCCTTTGATACCGCCTTTCATCAAACGCAATCCAATGTGATTCGGCACTATGCTATTCCAAAGGCCTTATTTGATGAAGGTATTAAGCGCTTTGGCTTTCATGGCTTGTCATACCAATACATTCAATCCTATTTAACGCAGTCTTTTTCTGCGCTTGCCAAAGGCAAGGTCGTCGTTGCTCACCTTGGCAGTGGTGCAAGCTTGTGCGCCATGGATCAAGGCTTCAGTCGCGACTGCAGCATGGGTTTCTCCACCTTAGGGGGGGTTCCGATGGAAACCCGCTGTGGCGATTTCGATACAGGAGCCATACTCTATCTTGCCCATGAAAAAGGCCTGAGTAC
>CAIYZI010000441.1 GCA_903930665.1 uncultured beta proteobacterium | reverse complement strand
ATCCCATAAATGAATCGGTCAATATCTCTATTTTTAACTGATTAAACTATTTGATATCCTGCAGGGTGGTTTAACTTCATTGGCTCGAGAGAGTAAATGTTGTTTGAAAATATACAAAATAATCTTCCAGATTCTCTTTTCTAAGGAGATTTGAAATAAGAACGAACCCATGATTCTTTAGAAGTGATAAGGCAATACGCTCTTAAGGATCACCGAATCCATTTTTACACACGAGAAAATAAAGGGGTTGCCTTTACTCGCAATGAGCTATTGCAACGTGCTCAGGGTGATTGGCTTGCTTGGATGGATCAAGATGATTTGTCTCATCCAGATCGCCTGCAGCTTCAACTAAAGCAACTTAAAGATGAACGGGCTGACATTTGTGGATCCCATTGGCATATTATGAATCGCGATGAAAAGTTAATCGATTCGCGATTAATGCCACTAATAAAAGATAGTTTTGCGATTTATTTAATTTCAGCAGTTCCCTTTGCCCATGGTTCGGTAATGATGAGCAGGAAATTTATCCAGGCACATGACTTGAAATACGGAAGATTTTCTTATGCTGAAGATTATGATTTATGGACTCAGTTTTGGAATAAGGGCGCTAGGTTTGCTAATGCTAATGCCTTCTTATATTTTTATCGCGATACAGCAAACTCTTTTTCAAAACGTACGACCCATAAAAATGCAGCTGATGTTCGAAAAATTCGACAAGAATTTATTGCCAAAAATGCGCCTGAACTTGGGGCAGCAATTTTAAGGTTACTCATTTCATATGAAAGTTTGAGTCAAATGGAGCGCGTCTATTTGATTACCTCATCCTATTTATTGCGAAAAAAACAAGGCTACACTCAATTCTTTTCAGTTTTGAAGAGGTCAACCAAGAAAAGCATTGGGGTGGCACTCCTCTATTTACTCAGAGGGATGTGACTCTTGGATGCAAATAACATAGCCCATAGAATGAAGGGTAGAAAAAAAATTGCAATTGTTATCGCTAGCGTACTTCAAGCTAAATTTTTTTTAGAGCCCCATTTGGCGTTGCTTGCAGATAAATATGATGTCACTCTTATCGTTAATGATGACCATCCGCAAATATTGGCTCAGATGCGTTTGCCAGTTTCAGTGGTCATAGTTCCTATTGCACGGAAAATTGCTTTAATACAGGATCTGCGTGCTTTAAAGCTATTAATTAAGATTTTTTCTCGGGAAGGTTTTGATCTTGTCCACACGATGAATCCTAAGGCGGGTTTATTGGGGATGATTGCGGCAAAAATTACCCAAGTCCCCATTCGCATCCACACCTTTCAGGGTGAGGTATGGGCAACGATGTCCGGAGCAAAACGTCAGTTTTTTATATTGCTGGACCGTTTTTTGGCGGCGCTTGCTAGCAATTTATTAGTAGTAAGCTCTACTGAAAAAGCCTACCTGATGGCGCATCATATTTTCTCTGGCAATAAAGCTCAGGTTTTAGCAAATGGATCGATTGGCGGGGTTGACCTTAAGAAATTTTTTCCAAATAGCGAGCTTCGCCAAAGTGTCCGGCAAGAGCTGGGTATCTCCGGGGAGGTGGTGGTATTGCTTTATATGGGGCGACTCACCAAGGAAAAGGGTGTCTTTGATCTTGGGGCTGCTTTTTCAAAGCTTCAAGAGCAGATAAAACAGCCAATATTGCTGTTGATGGTGGGGCCTGATGAAGACCGGGTACGTGCCCAGTTTATTAAGGATCATCCTTTGTGTGGGGGTGCGATTCGATTTATGGAATACACCTCTAGCCCGCAAAACTATATGGCCGCTTCGGATATTTTGGTTTTACCCAGTTACCGTGAGGGTTTTGGGGTAGTTGTTATTGAGGCTGCCGCAATGGGGGTTCCTTGTGTTGCTAGCGATATTTATGGTATTCAAGATGCAGTGGAGGCCAACCAGACAGGCTTGTTATTTAAGTTGGGTGATCAAGCTGATTTTCTCGGAAAATTAAAGCGACTTATTTTGGATCCGGTGCAGCGTGAGGTAATGGGGCAAAGGGCGCGAGCTAGGGTTGTCACTTCTTTTGACCAACAGTTTGTTTTAAAAGAGTTTCTCAATTTCTATGAGCAACTCTTTGCCGAGAAGGCAGTTAAAGCCCAAAATCAGGTCAGCAGCTTTATGAAGCGATCTTTTGATATTTTTCTATCCTCTTTTGCTTTGATCTTATTAGCAATTCCTATTTTGTTAGTCGCCTTACTAGTTCGTTTAACATCTAAAGGCCCCGTACTTTATTGGTCGAGTCGGGTTGGGGTGAACGGAGACCTGTTTCAGATGCCTAAGTTCCGATCAATGAAAGTCAATGCCCCTGTAGTCGCAACTCATTTATTATCAAATCCCCAAGCTCATCTGACTTCAATAGGTGGTTTTTTACGTAAATCTAGTCTTGATGAGTTGCCTCAACTATGGAACATCCTTATTGGAGATATGAGTTTCGTGGGTCCTAGGCCAGCCTTGTTTAATCAAGATGACTTAATTGAAGCCAGAAGATCTTTAGGGATTGATCGGATTCAGCCTGGCTTAACAGGTTGGGCTCAGGTTAATGGTCGTGATGAGATTTCTCTTGAGAAGAAATTGCGATTGGACGAGCAATATCTGCGTCGTCAGGGTTTCTGGTTTGATTGT
>CAIYZI010000440.1 GCA_903930665.1 uncultured beta proteobacterium | reverse complement strand
GTTGAAAATGACCTCCCAATTATTGTTAGGTGACAAAAGGTTTTTAGCTGTCATTCTCTTGGCGCTGCTACCCATTTTGGCTGTTGCCCAGTCGGAAGTTCCCGTTATTCCGGGTCTAAAATATGAACTTATTGGTGTCTATGACCAAAGCCGACTAGACCATATTCTTGGTCCAGAGTTGGATCAATTTATGGCATCCTCGACTCAACCAAGCACCTTTCAGGGGCAATTTTCTCCTGCAAAGTATGCTGTAAAGCTCTATAGGGTTGAGTACCAATCGATAGTTCCGGAATTAGGCAATGCCCCAACAAAGGCTTCTGGACTCATGGCTATTCCGATAGTGAGCTCAGGATCTTTACCTTTGGTGTCTTATCAACACGGCACAGTATTCGATAAATTAGATGTGCCATCGAATCCCGAGAAATCTATGGAAACTCGGATCATGATTGCGCGCTTTGCATCTCAAGGCTATATTGTTATAGCGGCAGACTATTTTGGGCGTGGCGTTTCAGATTTACCAGATAGTTACTTGGTAAAAGAGAGCACGCGACAAGCGACTTTTGATATGCTTTGGGCCTCAAAAAATATCGTCGATAAGCTAAAAATAAAGATAAACCATTTTTTTGTAAGCGGTTGGTCGCAGGGTGGCTGGGTCACCATGCAATTTTTAAATAAGCTAAATCTTGCAGGGATTAACGTCACTGCAGCTGCAGCTGCTAGCGCTCCAGTAGATGTGTATTTAACAGTTAATCGGTGGGTTAATAACTATCAGCCAGGTGATGCCGTGTATTTGCCTGGCGTGATGGCAATTCAATTGCAGGCGCAGGAAAATTATTTAAAACAAACGGGCTTGCTCGAATCGGCTGTACGGCCTGAGTATATCGATGCTTCACGTAAGTTATATGAAGGGAAATTAAGTTGGGAAAATTTCTATAAATTGACCCCATCTACATTACCTGAGTTCATCAAACCTGAATTTGCAAAAACAGGATTTTTGGAGCAGGGTACTTATTGGCAAACACTTGACAGTAATCAGGCCTACCGTTGGCGCAGCGAAGTGCCGCTCAGGGTGTATTACGGGGGTAGGGATGAGGTAACACCAATAACTATTGCCTTCTTGCCGCAAGAAACTCAAAAACTGTTCGGGGGTGCCCCAGCATATGCGATTGATGCTGGCACCCAGGCCGATCACCGTGGTGTTTTTCTATTCGGGGTTTTGGATCAGAAGAAGTGGTTTGATAGCTTCTTAAGTCAGTAGGCCTAATGAGTACATCAGTTGATTAAGTAACAAATGAATTAGAAATCACTAGCCATGTTCCAAGGCCAATCGCTGAAAAAAACATTGTGTAGCTGACTAGCGGTCCAAGAAAAATAAAATACCCGCCAGGCAGGTCGCTTTCCGGCAAGGTTTTAAGAAAGTTTTGATATTGGAGTACGGCTAAGAGGGAGGTTAGTGATCCCATCGCAATAAAAAATATGCCGATAAAAGTGGAGAGATGGACACTGTTGTCCGGAATATTGTTTGCAATTTTGAGGAATTTTATAAAGATCCCAAAGCGCTCAATTACAAATCCTAGTGCAATAAATGAAATAGAGGATCTTTGCCAGGCCAGAAGAGTGCGTTCTGCTGCAAAGAAAACTTGTGGGTTATATGCCTGTATTTTATTTTCCATGTCTTATCTTATTAATCCGATGGCTCCGCTAAGTATGTGTATCCCAAGTGCAATTAAGACAAGTGGGAATATCTTATGACCATACTTTTGAATGGCTCCCCCTATTATTTTGTTTTTCACTAAAACATAGCCCAATACACACCATATACCAGTCATTACAACAAAGGTAAATATATAGGTGGTAATGGAGTTAATTGATGTGGCAAACAGGGGTACGTATACACCTATGTTGTCCCCTCCGTTGGCGATAGTCACGCTGGCAACAGCTAGAATTTGAGAGTGAAGGCTTTTTTCGATTCTGTGCTCTTGCGCCTGCTTTTCATCATCTTCATTGCTCGGATTGGAAGCAAAATTTCGCCATAGGTCCGGTAGTTTCTTTAAGCCAAGATATAAGGGCGCTAAGCCAAGTAGGGCAACCCATTCAGGAGGTATGGTTAAGGCTAGTAGCGCTGCTATTGCGCTTACTAAAACCAATAAGGCAATACCAAGGTACTGGCCTAAAACAATTGAGCGGTGTAACAGTTTTTTATCGGCAAAAAATGCTGCCAGTAAAAAGATGTCATCAATATTGGTTGAAATAAAAACAATTGCGCCAATACCAAGATCGGATAATAGTGTAGTTAGGGTGGAGTTCATTTTGAATTGATTTTAGTCCCAACATAAACTCTCTAGAAGAATTCATGATTACTTGAAATTTCTAGCGTGTTGAGCAAGCCTGTCAATCCATGATCGACGGCTGAGAGTTTGGTAACGACTGAGACTTTACTTTAATTGATCGGCCTGAACTGGGCTTTTTGGAATAGTATTATTGTTTAGGTGGCGCCAGTTGATCTTGAAGATTTTGATGATGTGGCTCAACCACCGTCCATAAGTCTCCGCCCTTAGGGGTGAAAAAAATATCAAGCATTACTGCATCACTAGTGCCCGTATTTACGCCAGCCATTTTCTTTCCTGCAGGCATTGCATAACAAGTACCAGCAATTGCCTTTTCTGGAGATGCATCCTCTAGGTATAGAGTCATTTCTCCAGAGATTACGCAAGTAGTGCCGCTTGAGGGGTGTTGGTGAATGGGTGTTCTGGTTCCTTTGGGTCTGATTGTTTTCATAATCACAATATCATTGCCAGACGGGTGTTGCTGATTGATTAGCAGTGATTCTGATGCTCTGGCAATCAGGCCGGGTGGAATAGAGCCGTTGATGGTTTCATGATTATCTATCTCTGATCCAGCAAAAATATGTCCCGTATAAAGTCCAAGTACTATAAATGCTGCTAATGGAAATTTCATATTCCTCCTGTTTGGGTATGGAGACATTCTATTCCAGTCGATATCACCGCTGGTTAAGAGTGGCGTGGGTTCATCGATCAATATGACTTAAGCAGAATTAAGCCTTGGTATAACATTAGATATGGGCATTAAAACTTTATATCTCTTGCGTCATGCTAAAGCTGAAGAAAGTGGACCTTTTATATCCGATAAAGAAAGAGCCCTATCCGAAAAGGGTGTCAAAGATGCCGAAAAGCTTGCCTCCAGATTGTCAAAAAAGGACCTGTCTTTAGATTTGATTCTGGTGAGCTCATCTGTACGCACCATAACTACTGGTCGCATCATTGCTGCTGGGTTGCATGTGTCGAGTGCTCATTTGCTTGTAAAAGACTCCTTATATGCTGCTGAGACGATGGAGCTGTTGAAGATTATCTCTTCCGTTTCAAAAAAGATTAATAGGCTAATGATTGTTGGGCACAACCCAGGGTTGATGAATTTAGCGTCATTTATTACTGGTGAACCTTTATCAATGGCTACCTGTTCATTAATCAAGTTTTCGTTCGACTTTAAAGATTGGCATGAGATTCTCACAACCAGAGCATCAAAGTACAGTTTATTAAATTAACCCCAGTTTTTGCCACAGAACACAATGCCCTCAAACAGCAGTGAATTTGAAGTTAAATTGCTCTTTCCGGAGGGTAGGCTTAAAGCAATTGAAAAGTTTATTGTTGCTAAGGGCGGAATTCGTCGACAGCATTTGCAAGCAGCCTACATCGACACCCCGAATTTTCTATTGACCCAGGCAGGTATCGCCTTTCGTTTGAGGAAGGAGGGTAGTCAGTGGGTTCAAACGTTAAAAGTTTCTACGCCTAATCCATTAGAGCGGCTTGAGCACAATGTTGTATTGGGCGCTATTGGTAATGCTATTCCCAAATGGATGCCTGAGCTCCACAAAAATCATGATTCAGGACGGTTACTATATAAGCGGTTTCCAGAATTACGTTCTGAAGATTTACAGATTTGCTATCAAACGGACATATGGCGTCGAAAGGCTTACGTTAGCAATCATCAAGGAACAATTGAATTTGCCCTAGATATTGGATTTATATATACCAATCTAGTAAATGGTGCGGCCAAGACGACCGTTCAAGAGTTGGAGATTGAGTTAAAAGAAGGGGACCCGCTTAATGTGCTTCGTCATACACGGGACATGATCAAGATTCATAAAGCCTATATTGACACCCGTAGCAAATCTGAGCGAGGCTTTTTATTGGCTCGTGGTTTACAGTTTAGTCCTCCAGTAAAAGCTAAATCCATATCGATTAAGAAGGTGAAAGATAAACCAGAAATCATTCATCTTTTAATGAACTCTTGCTTATCTCAAGTACTGTCAAACCAGAGTGTATTAAATGCGGATTTTGATCAATATTCCGAGTATCTCCATCAGTTACGAATAGGCTTACGCCGGTCAAAGGTGTTGCTTAAATATTTGGCAAGGCAGGATATCTTTATCAGCGACGAAGGGGGTGAGGTCTTTAAAAGAACCTTCGATCAGCTTGGACAGTATCGTGATAATCATTACATTGCTAGTGTCTTAAATCCCCTTTTACTGTCTCTAGGTCATCTTGAAATAAGGCTGGCAAGTATTAAGGAATTACCCAATCCAGCACTTATTACCCGAGACAAAGATTTTCAGTTATTGCTAATAGAACTCATGATGATGGGGGTCTCTAAAGTGGCTACTCCTGCTAAATTTACTGAAAGTAAAAACTCAAAAAAAGAGGCTGGCGATCTTAAAAAGACGGTAGCGAAATTGCTAGATAGCGGTTTTCAATTTATGGATAATAGGATTTCTCGTTTTGCAGATTTAGATGATGAGGGTATTCATGCGATCCGCAAAAAAATGAAATTTGTTCGCTACTCCTTGGAATTTTTTAAGGATTATTGCTCTCAAGATAGATACGCTAAGTTCTTTAAAGAAATAACGGCTGCACTAGAGTATTTTGGTATGTTCAATGACGTATGTGTAGCCATCGGTCGTATAGAAGGGTTGGCGCAAGGTGACTCGGGCCTATTGCATGCGCTTGATTGGCTAAAGATTGAGCGACAACGCTTGAGAACTCTATGTGAAAAAAGCGCAAAGAAACTTGTTGGAGCTGCGGTACCTTGGAGGGGTTGGTATTAATTTGCAATTCTATTTAAGACTGTTAGGTTGGGCGCTCTTGCGCTAGGCTTCAATCTGTTTTGCGGTTTTACTTGAAGAGAATCTCTGCTGTAGATTTTAGATTTAGCTAACAAGCCCCAAATTTTTGCGAGCATCGCTAAATAAATGCCCCACTTATACCCAAGGTGTAATTGCATACATTGGGTATGAAGAAAGGGTTTAAGGGCTGAGAGTGAAGGGAGCATGGTGCATGGATAACGCCAAACTAAATACTCAGTAACAAATGATTAATTTAGTTTGTGAGCGTTTCCATATTTGCCCACGCTTTGGTATATATATGTTGTCTTTACTGGACCCATTCCCATGATTTGCACTTCTACAGGTTCTTTTAGGGATCCATCGAAATGAACTGTATTAGCAGGGTGAAACATCATTCCACCTTGGGGCATCATGATGGTGGTGTCAGGGTCCCAGCTTGCATCTGTGCCTGAATACCAGGTTCCCTTAATTACGGTAACCCAACGATCTTGGTCATGTGAATGCGGCGTACTCATCACTCCAGCGGGAAAGATGTTACGGATAATATACATTCCTGGCTTACTAGGGTCTCCAAAGAGAACCACGTTCTTAATGCCATTCTCCCCATCTTTCCAAATGATTTGCTCTTCTTTGACTGCGATAAAGCCACCCGGTAAATTCTCAGCAAATAAATTGCCTGAAAGAATCAATGTAAGCAATCCAAGCAGTAAAGCTTTCATGAAGATCTCCTTAAGTATTATTTTTTTAACAACAAGATAATCCTACAGCAAACAGCCCTTACATCGGCTTAATGCGTCGAGGACTTCTGACGGCGCACTGATTTATATAGGTATAAGCACCCCAATACTCATCATCACTATATTCAGATACCACTAAAGCAATAGCTATTGCCTGGGTTGCCGCCTTAAGCCAATGAGAGTTAGCAAAGTTTTTAGCTGCCTCGAGCTCTTTTGCTTCCCAGGGGGAGATCACTCCATACTCGTAATTTAAATAATATTCAGCCTCTGTAACCAATTGAAGCGTCGCTTCCTGGTGATTTTCATAGCTTCTGCTCAGTTTGAGATCTAGCTTTTCAAGCTTCCCCAGGAGGTCATTAAACATATTGTCTTTCTTTGTGAATTGTTTCTTTAATGGTGTGTGCATTCTAGGCTAACTACATCTTAGGCGATGCCTGTATTGTTGGTTTGCCTCATTGAGCACAATCCCCTTGATTTTCGTGTTAGCTGAACAATGTATTAAATAGGGCTTCAGTGTTATTTTGCTATTCTGTTAGTCGTATAAGCTAGTTTGGCTTTTCGTTTCGCGACGTCATCTGCTTCTTACCTTTTTAGGTCAGACAGCGTTGTATTGATAGAGAATTTTCAAAAAATGTTAGAGGCTAAAATGCCGTCAGGTAATTCTTTGATGATGCCAATTTTGTACTCCTACCGTAGGTGTCCTTATGCAATGAGAGCTCGGATGACATTGAAATATGCGGGCATTGAAGTCGAGCATAGAGAGATTGCATTAAGAGATAAGCCGAAATCCATGTTAATGGCATCACCTAAAGGTACTGTTCCAGTTTTGTGTGTTGATAAGATCATCCTCGACCAAAGCTTAGACATTATGCGTTGGGCACTAGGAAGATCTGATCCAGATGGTTGGATGGCAGTTGACGAACTCATCTCCCAGGAGTGGGTTGAGAAAAATGACGGACCATTTAAGACTCTATTGGACCAATATAAGTATCCAAATCGATATCCTGATCTTTATCAAGACGAGGTCTTAAGTGCTGCAATAGACCTGATGCTAAAGCCGATGGAGACTGCTTTGCAGTCTAGCCAGTATTTATTGGGAAGCAAGATGACGTGGGTGGATGTAGCTATTTTTCCATTCATTCGGCAGTTTTCAATGGTTAATTCCCAAGAGTTTGAGAGCTTGCCATTTGCCGCCACTAAAAAATGGTTAAAGCAGCAGAGGGAATCTGAGTTATTTAATTCGGTGATGTATAAATTTTCAACTTGGGTAGATTGATGTTGCCTAAGGCTATTCAATTGTGGTGAAACCTCATATTTTCTTATGCCGCACCCTGTTAGTGCGACGGCTCGACCAAATTCCCCCTTATATTGCTACTAGCGCCTTTATTGACACTGATTCCTCGATGGTACAGTTATGACATAAAGGAGATTTTTATAGCTTTTAACGATTTTCAGCCTAGGGCTGGTATTAAGATGCTATAAATCTACATCACATCAAAAAAGCAGGAAAAAGGAGAATATTCATGAATCGTCAGAATTTAATGAGAAATAGTTTGGTTGCCGTGGGTTTATTGCTTGGAACCCTCAATGTCCACGCTGCTAGCCCAACCTTAGACAAGATTAAATCCACTAGTACTGTCACTATGGGTGTTCGGGAATCCTCTATTCCGATGTCCTACACAACCGGCGATAGCCGCTTTGATGGCTATCATGTAGAGATTTGCCGCATGATTTTGGCGGACATCAAAGATAAATTGGGTGTGAATACCCTCCGCATTAATTACCAACCTGTTACTTCTCAGAATCGCGTGCCTTTGGTACAAAACGGCACAGTAGATATCGAGTGCGGTACTACCACTAATAATGTGGCTCGCGCTAAGGACGTAGGCTTTGCCAATACTCTCTATGTTGAGGAAGTTCGTATTGCTGTAAAAGCAAATTCTGGCATTACTTCTATCTCCCAATTAGCTGGCAAGAAGGTGGCTACTACTACTGGAACAACTTCTGTTCAACTCTTGCGCAAACATGAAAAAGCTAATGGTGTGAATTTTGAAGAGGTCTATGGCAAAGATCATGCTGATAGCTTCTTGCTTTTGGAGTCTGGCCGTGCCGATGCTTTTGTAATGGATGGTTCGATCTTGGCGGGAAATATTGCCAATTCCAAAAATCCAAAAGACTACAAAATTGTTGGTGAAGTCTTGAGTACTGAGCCTATTGCCATCATGGTTCGCAAAGATGATCCAGAATTCAAAGCGGCAGTAAATGACGCTATTGCGAAAATCGTTAAAAACGGCAATATGCCTAAGCTTTGGAATAAATGGTTCTTGTCACCAATTCCTCCAAAGAATATTGTTGTTGGTCTTGAGTTATCTCCTGCAACCAAAAATGCATGGGCTAATCTGAATGACAAGCCTGCTGAAGATTACAACAAGAAATAATTGAACTGATTACGATCTAATGCGTATACCGAATCGATAGGACTAGCTGATAGATGGCATTAGATTTAAATATTGTTTGTAAGAGCACGTTGGATGGGGAGGAGGTGGATCATTGCTTCTCCTCATTGCTTGGTCTTGGCCAAAATGCCGATCCCAGTTATTTAGATTGGCTTATGAAAGCTTGGGGTTGGACCTTGGCCGTTGCGGGTCTTGGTCTGGCTATTGCCTTGGTTCTTGGGGCAGTCATGGGGACATTGCGCACGCTTCCTGATAACGGCCCCATGAGCCGCTTCTTGGTTCGGTTTTCTACGACCTGGGTCGAGTTATTTAGAAATATCCCGATTTTGGTTCAAGTATTTCTTTGGTATCACGTTATTCCCTCTTTTATCTTGCCTTTGAAAGCTTTACCCTCATATTGGCTGGTGAGTATCGCTTTGGGCTTTTTTACCTCCGCCCGTATGGCTGAGCAGGTGAGGGCAGGTATTCAATCTTTGCCGAGCGGACAAAGGGCGGCTGCCACTGCGCTTGGCTTAACAACCGCTCAAAGTTACCGTTATGTAATTTTGCCTATGGCGTTGAGAATCATCATTCCACCGCTTACCTCAGAGAGCATGAATTTAATTAAAAATTCTTCAGTAGCTTTTGCGGTATCCGTTCCAGAGTTAACTCTATTTGCGATGCAGGCTCAAGAAGAAACCTCTCACGGCGTCGAAATTTATTTAGCAGTGACCCTGCTCTACGCTTTATCGGCGTTTGCTGTAAATCGGGTGATGAATTTCATTGAGAAGAAAACTCGTATTCCGGGATTTATTGGAGCATCCAGTGATGCAGGATTGGCCCACTAAATGGTGATGGTATGTTGAGTCTAGATCTAAGCTTCTATAACTGGGAGCTGTTCACTAATTACATCCTCAAGGGTTTTTTATTTAGCATTCAGTTAACTGTCATTGCTACTATTGGCGGCATTCTGTTTGGTACCTTATTGGCGCTGATGCGCCTGTCTGGTAAATCGATATTGGTATATCCAGCCACTTTCTATATCAACACCATGCGCTCCATTCCTTTGGTAATGGTAATTTTGTGGTTCTTTTTATTGATGCCAATGTTAATTGGTAGGCCGATTGGTGCCGACCTATCGGCAACGATTACTTTTATTGCTTTTGAGGCAGCCTTCTTTTCGGAGATTGTGCGTGCAGGGATTCAGTCGGTACCAAGAGGGCAGGTCTTTGCTGCGGAAGCTTTGGGTATGACGTACGGTCAAAATATGCGCTTCGTAGTATTGCCGCAAGCTTTTAGAAATATGATTCCGATTTTTATGACGCAAACCATTGTGTTGTTTCAAGATACTTCTTTGGTTTACGCCATTGGTGCTTATGACCTATTAAAAGGCTTTGAGATTGCTGGTAAGAACTATGGTCGTCCTATTGAGACCTATATTTTGGCGGCATTTACGTATTTTGTGATTTGCTTCTCTTTGTCTCGAGTTGCTAAAAGAATTCAGCAAAAAGTTGCCATCATTCGTTAACCATTTTTAATGTAGATTAATTTAGATCATCATGATTGAACTTCAAAACGTTTCTAAGTGGTACGGCGACTTTCAGGTTTTGACTGACTGCACCACCTCGATTAAAAAGGGTGAGGTCGTTGTGATTTGCGGCCCATCTGGATCTGGAAAGTCAACCCTGATTAAGACTATCAATGCCTTAGAGCCCTTTCAAAAAGGGGAAATCTCCGTTGATGGAATTCAACTGCACGATCCTAAGACCAACTTGCCCAAACTAAGAGCCAGGGTTGGGATGGTATTTCAGCACTTTGAGTTGTTTCCGCACTTAAGCATCACCGAGAATCTCACTTTGGCTCAAATGAAGGTACTTGGCCGATCGAAAGATGAAGCTATTAAGCATGGCCTTAAGTATTTAGAGCGTGTAGGTCTGATTGCGCAAAAAGATAAATTTCCCGGTCAATTATCAGGTGGGCAACAACAACGCGTGGCGATTGCACGTGCTTTGAGTATGGATCCGATCGTCATGTTGTTTGATGAGCCAACTTCGGCTCTTGATCCTGAGATGGTCGGTGAAGTATTAGACGTCATGGTAAAGCTTGCTAATGAGGGTATGACCATGTGCTGCGTAACCCATGAGATGGGTTTTGCTCGCAAGGTTAGTAACCGCGTGATTTTTATGGATCAAGGTCGCATTATTGAGGACTGCGCAAAAGAAGCGTTTTTTGATAGCCCTGAAGCGCGCTCACCAAGAGCTAAGGATTTTCTTTCGAAGATTTTGGCTCATTAATAAGCTACTAAGCAACACACCTCACTTCTCATCACTTTTCTTAGAATTAATTGAGCACTAAGAACGCTTAG
>CAIYZI010000439.1 GCA_903930665.1 uncultured beta proteobacterium | reverse complement strand
CTTTTCTAGCTGTTTTCAGCTGATTTCCCTTTAACCAAAAATAAAAGAGTGCCGCACCAGAGAGTAAAAAAAGCCACTTAATCAAAACTTCATACCCTCTGGAGGATAACTTCCATTACAAAACGGCTGCCAACATAAGCCAGCAATAAAGCAGTGTATGCACTTAAAACCCAGCGTATGGCTGCCCGGCCTCGAAGACCGACACGCCAACGGGCAACCAACAAACCCCCAAACAAAACCCAAGAAATTAAAGCAAAAATCGTTTTATGGTCAAAAACAAGGGGTTTACCAAATAATGTTTGAGAGAAAAGCAGGCCTGAAAAGACTGTCAAAGTTAAGAGTGCAAAACCAACATAAAGCAAATTAAATAAGAGGCTTTCCATTGTCATAAGTGGTGGCAAACCTTCGAGCCAGAGGGCCGCACGACTATTGGGAACAATCGCCAGCTGACGGTGCAAAGCCCGATCCTGAATGCTCATCAACATGGCATGCATTGCTGCCAAACTCAATAAACCAACTGAAATAGTTGCAACAATAAAGTGCCCCTTAAACCAGGGATCCGACACGGCTTTAGGAGAAATTAAGGCTCCAGGGAATATAGTGGGCAAAAATCCACAAATCATGGCAAAAAGTAAGGCCATCCACCGCAAACTGGAAATAGGCAAAAACCAAGACTGAAACCAATAAAAAGCCAAGCCTACCCAAGCGATAAGGGATAAATCTTGAGCAAAACCAAAGACAAAGCCCTGCGCAGTGAATACTGAATCATGTAACTGAATGCCATGAATCACTAAAATCACAAAAATCGCCACTTGGACCACTCTGGCATATAAAGCAGACTCTAACACCAGCTTTGATTTAAACGTCAAAACAAGTAAAAGAATCAAATAAAGTAAGGATGGTAGCCATCCGCAACTTGAGTAACCTAAAATATCCATCTGGAAAGTCTAATCGATAAATGCTAGAAAACCTCACCGACCGCCTATCTCGTGTTGTTAAAACAATGCGGGGGCAAGCCCGCCTGACCGAAAGCAATACTGCAGAAATGCTACGGGAGATCCGTTTGGCCTTATTAGAGGCTGACGTAGCACTTCCAGTGGTGAAGTCTTTACTAGAACAAATTAAATTTAAAGCCCTTGGTGAAGAAGTTGTTGGCAGCCTTAGTCCAGGACAAGCATTAGTAGGGGTGGTTCAACGCGAACTCGCTCAGGTAATGGCTGGTGAATCCAACCAAAGCGGGGAGCTCAATTTAGCCACCCAGCCACCAGCAGTTATTTTAATGGCTGGCCTACAAGGAGCTGGTAAAACCACTTCCGTTGGTAAATTGGCTAAATGGCTGCAAGAAAAAAAGAAAAAGAAGGTATTGACGGTTTCATGTGACGTTTATCGTCCCGCTGCGATAGAACAGTTGGAAACCGTTACCAAACAAGTTGGTGCTGAATTTTTTTCAAGCAATGTAAACCAAAAACCTAATGACATTGCTCTTGCTGCGCTTGATTGGGCGCGACGTCATTATTTTGATGTTGTTCTAGTTGACACTGCAGGTCGTCTAGGTATTGACGAAGCGCTCATGCAAGAACTCAAAACCCTGCATGCTAGCCTCAATCCTATTGAGACCTTATTTGTAGTTGATGCCATGCTTGGTCAAGACGCCATTAACACAGCCAAAGCATTCCATGAAGCCCTTCCGCTAACCGGCGTAATTCTCACAAAGCTAGATGGCGACTCCCGTGGTGGCGCCGCCCTTTCCGTACGCCAAATCACTGGCGTTCCGTTAAAGTTTATTGGCGTCGCTGAAAAAATGGATGGCCTTGAGGCCTTCGATGCTGAGCGCATGGCCAACCGAATTTTGGGGATGGGCGACATCCTTGCCTTAGTTGAGCAAGCCCAACAACATGTAGATGTAACCAAAGCTGAAAAATTAGTCGCAAAGATTTCTAAAGGCGGCTTTGATCTTGGAGACTTTAGGGATCAACTAACCCAAATGCAACAGATGGGCGGCATGGCAAGCTTGATGGACAAATTACCCAGCCATATGGCACAAGCTGCGTCTAAAACCAACTTAAGTGAAGCTGACAAACAAACTAAGCGAATGCGCGGAATCATCGATAGTATGACTCCCCGTGAGCGCACAAAACCTGAATTACTCAAGGCAAGCCGCAAACGCCGTATCGCTGCGGGTGCTGGCGTTCAAGTGCAAGAAGTGAACCGTTTGCTAACGCAATTTGAGCAAATGCAAACTATGATGAAGCAATTTAAAGGTGGAAAAATGGCTCGCACCATGGCCACGATGGCCGCAAAAGGTGCGGCCAAAGGGCTTGGTGGACTCTTTAAAAAATAAATTAAAGGGTTAATAACTCAATAGTTGAATTAGGCAATCAAACTTTTGGCTTCTTGAATTGCGGTAATCACTTTTTCTTTTATAAGAGCTAGTGGGATGTTTTGTGACTCAGCATCACAACGTCCTTTAAATTCGACTTGAGAGTCAGCAAGACCACGGTCTCCAATAACCACACGGAATGGGGCGCCAATTAATTCCCAGTCAGCGAACATTGCCCCAGGTCTTTCTCCACGATCATCCAAAATTACATCAATGCCAGCAGATACTAAGTCATCATGCAGTTGATCTGCGACCCTCTTGACTAACTCTGACCTGTCGTAATTCATAGGGCAGATGACAACCTCAAATGGCGCCATAGAGATTGGCCAAATAATGCCGCGCTCATCGTAACCCTGCTCGATAGCCGCTCCAAGCAAGCGCGTAACACCGATGCCATAGCAACCCATCACCATCGGTTGCGACTTTCCTTGTTGATCTAAATAAGTACACCCCATCGACTCGGAATATCGTGTGCCCAACTGGAAAACGTGACCAACCTCAATGCCGCGACAAATATCTACGACACCTTTGCCGTCAGGAGATGGATCGCCAATCACCGCATTGCGGATGTCCATGACAAGGGGTTCTGGTAAATCACGACCCCAATTGACGCCCGTTAAGTGGTAGCCTGCATCATTAGCGCCACAAATGAAGTCAGACATATTGACCACGGTACGATCTGCAACCACTGTCACCACGTCACTCACACCAACAGGCCCTAAGTATCCAGCAGGTGCATTGCATGCCTCCCTTATCTCAGCCTCAGTAGCAAAACGAGATTCGGTCATGCCTGGCACCTTAGTTGCTTTCACTTCGTTAAGGTCATGATCGCCGCGAACTAAGAGCATAAATAATTTAGCCGGCCCCTTAGCTTGATCAACCGCAAACAATAGCGACTTCACTGTATTTTCTAGCGGCAAATTTAAAAAGCTTGCTACATCTGCACAATTCGTTTTATCGGGAGTAGCTACTTTTTGCATTTCGTTACCAGCGTCTGCGCGAGATGTCAGCAGCGGCAAAGATTGGGCAGCCTCTAAGTTAGCCGCGTAATCTGAACTAGGGCAATACACAATCGCATCTTCACCAGTTTCTGCAATGACATGGAACTCTTGGCTACCAGAGCCTCCAATAGCACCATTGTCAGCCGTTACCGCACGGAATTTTAGCCCCATACGCTTAAAGATACGGGTGTAAGCATCAAACATTATTTGATATGATTTTTTTAAACCCTCAGTATCGCGATCAAAAGAATAGGCATCTTTCATACTGAATTCACGACCACGCATGATGCCAAAACGTGGGCGACGCTCATCACGGAATTTGGTCTGAATTTGATAAAAATTCACAGGCAATTGCTTGTAACTTTTTATCTCGTTGCGAGCTAAGTCCGTAACCACCTCTTCTGAGGTTGGCTGAATTAAGAAGTCGCGATCATGACGATCCTTAATTCGGAGCAATTCAGGCCCCATCTTGTCCCAGCGACCTGTCTCTTGCCAAAGTTCAGCAGGCTGAATCATTGGCATCAATATTTCAATGGCCCCTGCACGATTCATTTCTTCGCGAATGATGTTTTCCACCTTGCGAATGACCTTCAAACCTAAAGGCAAATAGTTATAAATACCCGCACTTAATTTGCGGATCAATCCAGCGCGCACCATCAGTTTGTGCGATACCACCTCAGCATCAGAGGGGGCTTCTTTTAGCGTGGCGAGAAATGACTGTGAAGCTTTCATGTGTGGATATAATCAAATCATTGATTTTAAAGGATTTGAGGCACGATCATGCTTGACCGTGAAGGGTATAGACCCAATGTCGGCATTGTCCTCCTCAACAAGCGTAACGAGGTTTTCTGGGGAAAACGCGTTGGGCAGCATTCGTGGCAGTTCCCGCAGGGCGGGATTCAACATGGTGAAAGCCCAG
>CAIYZI010000438.1 GCA_903930665.1 uncultured beta proteobacterium | reverse complement strand
TTGGAGAGATGAGCATTTTGATGGCTTTAATAAAAGCATCACCAAATGGCTTCATATCCACGCCAACTTCAGGATAAAAGTGGCCAATCAAAACCCCAACAACCACTGCGGTTAATACTTGGAAATAAAGTACCTTGTACAAAGGTGGTTTTTTCATGGCTAGAGTTTTAGAACTCATCTTGTCTCCTAAAAAGTGATCACCCTTACTAAAATAAATCTTGTAAGGCGTATTTATTATTGTTCAAGAGTTTAAGGTAAAAATGACAAATTCATCTGTCATTTTGATCAACCAAGGGTTTTCCCTTAATCAATCCATTTATTACTAGCAGGGACATTCCATTTCGATAAAGCTTCTAGCAAGTCGGCTGCACAAGACTGAATCTCAATCATATTGCGATGATCAGGCTTCATAAACTCCTCTTGAATAGCCTTATTTAACATGGCCTGCAGAGGGTCATAAAAGCCTTGCACATTAATAACCCCGCAAGGTTTATTGTGCTCACCCAACTGAACCAAGGCAGCTACTTCAAATAGCTCTTCTAAGGTGCCTAGTCCACCTGGAAGGGCAATAAAAGCATCGGCTAACTCAATCATCCTTGCCTTACGCTCACGCATACTTCTCAACACTTCTAGCTTCTTTAATGCGGGGTGCGCATGCCCTAGTTGATGCAGCTTAGTGGTAATGACTCCATGAACCTCACCGCCACTCTTAAGAACGGCATCGGCTAAAACCGACATCAAACCTTTTTGGGTTCCGCCATAAATGAGCTTGATCTTCCTAGCGGTAAGCTGATGACCCAGATCCTGGGCGGCATCCCGATAAGCAATTGAGCTACCAAAATTCGATCCACAAAAAACGGCAATACTTTTCATCTCAGGGATTAGAACTGCTCTACTTCCAGAGCATTGGTAGATTGACCGCCTTCCAGGATGGAAACAGCCAATCCCTGAGTTTGAGGTAACAAGTTTTCAGCAAAGAAACGTGCTGTTGCAATCTTGGCATCAAAAAAGCGAGGGTCGCCTGCTCGTAATCGTTCGGCAGCCAAAAGACCGCGGGCCATTTGCCATGCGCCAAAAAGCAAACCGCTTAAACGCAAATAAGCAAAACTACCTGCATAGATAGCCTTGATATCACTCTTCGCATTTGCCAGGATATAAGCCACTGAAGCCTCAAAAGCTTCACGAGCATGTGTCAATTGCTTCAAGACCGCCATAGCATCTGCAGTACCACTAGCAGCGAGGTCTTTTTCAGTTTGAGCAATTTTTTGAACAAGCAGCCCAGCAATAGCACCGCCATCACGAACCGTTTTTCTACCAACCAAATCATTCGCCTGAATTGCGGTTGTACCCTCATAAATCGTCAAGATGCGCGCATCACGGTAATGTTGAGCGGCACCGGTTTCTTCAATAAATCCCATTCCGCCATGCACTTGCACTCCAAGACTGGCAACATCAATTGACATTTCCGTTGAAAAGCCTTTGACAATCGGCACAAGAAACTCATAAATCGCCTGATTCTCTTTTCGAGTCTGTTCATCAGGTGAAGCATGTTGAGCGTCATAGGCTGATGCTGCGTAATATGCCAGAGCCCTTGAAGCCTCAACATACGCGCGCATTGTCATGAGCATCCGCTTTACATCGGGCTGATGAATAATGGCAACCGGACCAGGTGAACCGGCCAAGTCACGACTCTGAACTCGATCTTTGGCATACTGCACCGCCTTTTGATAAGCACGCTCTGCAATAGCAACGCCTTGCATTCCAACAGCGAAACGGGCAGCGTTCATCATCACAAACATATACTCAAGACCGCGATTTTCTTCGCCCACTAAATAACCCACAGCACCGCCGTGATCACCAAATTGCAAGACTGCAGTTGGACTAGCCTTAATGCCTAGCTTATGCTCTAAGGAAACGCATTGAATGTCATTGCGCTCACCTAATGAACCATCATCATTAACCGTAAACTTAGGCGCAACAAATAGTGAAATTCCTTTAACACCCTCAGGGGCATCAGGTAAGCGCGCAAGCACTAGGTGAACGATATTTTTTGCCATATCGTGGTCACCATAAGTAATGTATATCTTGGTACCAAAAATCTTATAACTACCATCATCTTGCGGAACCGCGCGCGTACGAACCAATGACAGATCTGAACCCGCTTGCGGTTCTGTCAAATTCATAGTGCCAGTCCACTCACCTGAAATCATCTTAGGCACATAGCGTTCTTGCAATTGGGGACTTGCTGCCGTCAAGAGCGCTTCAATAGCACCATCAGTCAGCATAGGACATAAAGCAAAAGACATATTGGCAGAGTTAAGCATCTCCAAACATGCTGTCGAAATGAGTTTTGGGAGACCTTGGCCACCGAACTCTAGGGGATGTACAACGCCTTGCCAACCTGCGGAAGCGAATTGCTCAAATGCCTCTTTAAATCCAGGTGTGGTGTAAACCTCGCCATCACGCAAAGCACTAGGATTTTGATCGCCAGGCCAATTGAGTGGGGCAACAACATCTTGTGTAAATTTTGCAGCCTCCTCCAAAATTGCCGGCGCTAAATCTACATCGGCACCCGCCTCCACATACTGAGGATAAGAAACGACTTCCGATAACCCCGCTAATTCGTTCATCACAAACAGCATGTCTTTTACTGGGGCTACATAGGTCATTGCTACTCCTTAATATTTGGCTATATCGAAATTTGGTAACTGCTCATTAAATTTACTAAATCTATTCCAGGAACTATTCTAAAAACCACTCTAACAACCAACCTAACAACTACCCCAACGCCTTGGTCAACTCCGGCACCACCGTAAACAGATCTCCGACTAGGCCGTAGTCCGCTACGCTAAAGATTGGGGCTTCAGGGTCTTTGTTGATGGCAACAATGACCTTAGAGTCTTTCATCCCGGCTAAGTGCTGGATAGCTCCAGAGATCCCTACTGCGATATAGAGCTGCGGAGCCACAATCTTGCCTGT
>CAIYZI010000437.1 GCA_903930665.1 uncultured beta proteobacterium | reverse complement strand
CGACAGCATCGATTTCGTCAATAAAAATGATACAAGGTGCATGTTTTTTGGCATTCTCAAACATGTCGCGCACACGGGAAGCACCAACACCGACAAACATTTCGACGAAATCGGAACCAGAAATAGTGAAAAACGGGACTTTGGCTTCGCCGGCGATAGCGCGTGCCAGCAAGGTTTTACCTGTACCTGGTGGGCCAACCATCAACACGCCGCGGGGAATGCGGCCACCCAGTTTTTGGAATTTGGTCGGATCGCGCAAGAATTCAACGATTTCCTGCACCTCTTCCTTGGCTTCGTCGCAACCGGCTACGTCGGCAAAATTGACGTTGTTATTGCTCTCATCGAGCATACGTGCTTTGGATTTACCAAAGGAAAATGCTCCTCCTTTGCCACCACCCTGCATCTGACGCATCATGAAAAACCAAAAACCAATAATCAACAAAGTTGGTCCAAGGTAATACAAAGCAGAAACAAACATGTTTTGCTCATCTTCTGCCTTACCAGTAACCTGAACGCCGTCCTTCATCAAATCACCAACCATCCAGATATCCCCTGGAGAGATGATGGAATATTTAGCGCCATCTGCTGGAGTCACTTGCAAAGTCCGGCCTTGCACATCCACGCGCTTGATTTTGCCAGCCTTGGCATCATCCATGAACTGGGAATAAGTGACCTGAGTTTGCTCTTTGGGCTTATCAAACTGTTTAAAAACAGTAAAAAGTACGAGGCCCACAATGAGCCATACACCGATTTTTTGGAACATATTGCTGTTCAAAACGAGACCTTTGCCGGATTAATCCGGGAGTTAAAGCGGATTGCTATACCTAAGTATTTGATTCTACTACCAGGCTTTTTCAAGGGCTAATGGCATATATATTTCATAAACCCCTCGATTTAAGGGGGTTATTCAGAAACTTTCGGCGCTTTGAGATTTCTGCCCAATAAAAAGATTTCTGAAGATTTAGCTCTAGAAGCTTTGGGCTTTCTAGAAGCTACGGTCTTAAAGACCTTTTTAAAGGACTCGACAATCTGACTATAGCCACTACCGTTGAAGCATTTAATCAAAAGAGCGCCTTCTGGCTTTAAATGCGCAAGAGAAAACTCTAGAGCGATTTCTGCCAAAAATGCCATACGGGCAGCATCCGCCACCCCTACCCCCGATAAATTAGGCGCCATATCCGACAGAACAAGATCCACTTTGCCGCCCGCCTCTATGGGCAAAAGAGCTTCAAGAGCTTGAAGGCCCTCATCCTCTCGGAAGTCGCCCTGTATAAAACTGACATCTGCAATATCCTCCATTGGCAAAATATCAATGGCAATGATGATGCCATCAGGTTTACCAGACTCAATCTTGGGATTGCTTTTACCGAGCTCAGTCAAGCGATTGCGGACATACTGAGACCAGCTCCCTGGGGCGCTTCCCAAATCCACAATCGTCATTCCTGCTTTTATAAGGTGATCTTGCTCATCAATCTCGCTAAGCTTATAAACCGCTCTAGCGCGATAACCCTCTTTCTGAGCCATCTTCACGTACGGATCATTCAAATGATCCTGCAACCAACTTTTATTAAATTTATTCTTTGCCAAAACTTACCCACTTTCGACCTCCATTTTCCTTGTTTCTGCCCCGTAAGGCAAAAAGAATCGACGTAAAACCCTGTAAAACCTTCATTAACAAAGGAAATTAACCCCAAATGCTCTATCATCGAACCCATGACCGCACTTACTATTACCCCAGCACAACGTAAATCCCTCAAAGCCGAAGCGCATGACCTGAGCCCTGTCGTCATGATTGGTGGCGATGGCCTTACTCCAGCCGTACTTAAAGAGTCCAAATTGGCTATCAGTCATCATGGTCTGATCAAAATTCGTGTTTTTGGTGATGATCGCGAAGCCCGCATTGCTATCTACGAAGAACTTTGCGACAAATTGGATGCAGCCCCAGTTCAGCATATTGGAAAACTGCTGGTTTTGTGGAGACCAAAAGACATCGTTGATGAGGCCTTCTTAAATCTCGGTAGGTCTTCCAAGCAATCTAAAAAATCATTACAAGCTCCACGTACCAAGCGTCAGCCAAATCGCACAATTGCAAAAGCGGGTATTCGTACAAGCACTTCAGAAAGATCCGATCGCCGCTCTGCTGCTACTAAATCACCATTTACGAGAGCTGCTGCAGTCAAGACTGCTGTCAAATCTGCCACGCCTAAGAAACGTGTCTTACGTGCTGATGCTGCTGAATCTAAAATTGGTTGGTCTTCACCAGGCTACAGAAAAGCTGCTGCCCCTGCTGCCCCAATCAAGAAGCGCAAGGTTCGCATGAGCAGCACAAAGAAGAAATCTTTAGGCTCTTAATTTGGAATCAGAAATAGATCTTCGGATCCCAATAAAAAACGCCGTTTAACGGCGTTTTTTTATATCTACTATTTGCTTAACGCATTCACTTCTTCGTAAGATGCCAAGCCAAAAATAAACCCAATAAACTTTGAGTGCCAAAAACGATACTAGAAATATTGTGTAGGCGAGTAAAGAGATCAGCAAAGGAAGACTCCATTACATTCATACCCACATACAAAGATTGATCTTTCACCGATTCCATCCAAGGAATCAGAATAAAAGCCGCACTGATTGCACATGCGAACATTCCCAACAGCGTCCAACGAGCGAGGCGAAATTGACCACACCCTTGACGAACAAGAACATTCGCCAAAATCATCAACACTACACTCAAGAAAACACTTAAATTCGCTTCAACTTTAAAAAGGTGGCCAGCAACCATACCGGCTACCTGACGATCACCCAATGCCGAGAACAGGATGGGAGTTACTAAAAACCCAACGGTAATTAAACCGCCTACCCATAGACCAGTTACGAGACTGAATAAACGCTGCAGATTGAACTGCATTTAGATGTATCTCACCGCCAAGATTTCTACTTCGCGGGCACCACCAGGGGCCTGAACATTTACAACATCACCCTCTTCTTTACTAATCAATGCACGAGCAATAGGTGAGCTAATCGAAATTTTATGGACAGCAATATCAGCCTCATCATCACCAACGATTTGGTAAGTGAACTTTGTGCCATCTTCTAAATCTTCAAGATCAACCGTAGCGCCAAAAACGATGCGGCCGCCAACATCTAAAGTAGCTGGATCGATAATTTGAGCAGCAGAGAGTTTGCCTTCAAGATCCTGAATACGTCCTTCAATAAAGCCTTGCTTCTCTTTGGCAGCATCGTACTCAGCGTTCTCAGAAAGATCGCCCTGAGCGCGTGCTTCAGAGATCGCGATAATCACGGATGGACGCTCAACGTGCTTGAGACGGTGCAGCTCTTCTTTTAAAAGTTCTGCACCGCGTTTTGTAATCGGAACTGTGCTCATGCAACTAACCTAACTTAAATTCATGCGCAAAATTGCGCGGATAAACTGTAATTTTAGATTAATTAAGCTCTCGATGTAAGTTTTGCAAGGAATAAACCTCCAGCGCCTCTTTATTCCCACTAAGCGATGTCAATAATCCATCCATCACAGCGCGTGCAGCACTAATAGTCGTGTAATACGTTACGCCATGAGCCTGTGCACTAGTGCGGATAGATCTCGAATCAGCGATCGCAGTACGAGTTTCATCCACCGTAGTAAATACTAAAGAAATTTCACCATTCTTGATTAAATCAACAATGTGCGGACGTCCATCCTTAACCTTATTTACAACACGTACTGGCAATCCCGCGGCTTCAATAGCTGCCGCCGTACCTTTAGTGGCCACCATTGGGAAACCTAGTTGGTGCAAGAGCTTAGCCACTTCCACCGCTTTAGGTTTATCACTATCTTTTACCGTGAGAACAACAGTGCCACTTTTAGGTAACTTAATTCCCGCGCCCAACTGGGACTTAAACAGTGCTTCACCAAAGGTTTTACCTACTCCCATGACTTCACCAGTAGAACGCATCTCTGGCCCCAAGATTGGGTCAATACCCGGGAATTTATTAAATGGGAATACTGCCTCTTTTACTGAGAAGTAAGGAGGCTTCACTTCAGAATGAATACCCTGTTGATCTAAAGTTTGACCAACCATACAACGCGCAGCAATCTTCGCTAATTGCAAACCGGTAGCTTTAGAAACAAATGGCACAGTACGTGAAGCACGTGGGTTTACCTCAAGAACATAAATGACATCTTCGCCATTGACATGCTGGATTGCAAATTGCACGTTCATCAAGCCAACTACATTTAAGCCTTTAGCCATCGCCGCAGTTTGACGCTTGATCTCTTCTACTGTTTTATCGGAGAGTGAATACGGAGGCAATGAACATGCGGAATCACCAGAGTGAACACCTGCCTGCTCGATATGTTCCATCACTCCACCGATAAATACGCTCTCGCCATCGCTGATACAGTCAACATCACACTCAATCGCATCATTTAAGAAGCGATCAAGGAGCACGGGAGAGTCATGAGAAACCTTTACGGCCTCACGCATATAACGCTCAAGGTCGCGACCGTCATGAACGATTTCCATGGCACGACCACCTAATACATAGGAAGGACGCACTACCAATGGGTAGCCGATTTCTTCGGCAAGTTTAAGGGCTTCATCTTCCGCACGTGCTGTGCGATTGGGTGGCTGACGTAAATTCAAATCCTGCAGTAACTTTTGAAAACGTTCACGATCTTCAGCTGCATCGATCATGTCTGGCGATGTACCAATAATTGGAACGCCATTCGCCTCCAAGTCCAAAGCCAACTTCAAAGGAGTTTGACCGCCGTACTGAACAATCACGCCCTTGGGTTTTTCTATAGCAACAATCTCCAAAACATCTTCTAGAGTTAAAGGCTCAAAATACAAGCGATCAGAAGTGTCATAGTCGGTTGATACAGTTTCTGGGTTGCAGTTGACCATGATGGTTTCATAGCCATCCTCACGCATTGCCAAAGCAGCATGAACACAACAGTAATCAAACTCAATACCTTGACCAATACGGTTAGGACCACCGCCAAGAACCATGATCTTGTCACGATTAGTTGGCTGCGATTCGCACTCGCCATGTTCTGCTTCGTAAGTCGAATATAAATAAGCCGTATTGGTAGAAAACTCAGCAGCGCAAGTGTCTACACGTTTGTAGACAGGCACTACTTTTAAGCGATGACGCGCAGCGCGAACTGAAGAAGCATCTATGCCTAGCAATTTCGCCAAGCGGCGATCAGAGAAACCTTTTTGCTTAATAAAGCGCAACTCAGCAGCTGACAAGCTATCGATCTTGCGCTGTTTCAACTCAGATTCAATGGTGATTAATTCTTCGATTTGCTCTAAGAACCAAGGATCAACCTTGGTTTCAGCATAAATCTCATCTAAACCCATACCCATGCGGAAAGCATCTGCCAGATACCAAATACGATCTGGGCCAGGTTCATTGATTTCTTGAATGATATCGTCGAGGTCTGTAGAAAATTCATCTAAACCATCAACACCAACCTCCAGCCCACGTAATGCTTTTTGGAATGACTCTTGGAATGTTCTACCAATGGCCATGACTTCGCCTACCGACTTCATCTGCGTAGTTAAACGAGAATCTGCTTGCGGGAATTTCTCAAAAGCAAAACGAGGAATCTTGGTAACTACGTAATCGATTGAAGGCTCAAAAGATGCTGGGGTAGCGCCACCAGTAATGTCATTCTTCAACTCATCTAAAGTGTAGCCCACTGCAAGCTTTGCCGCGATCTTGGCAATCGGGAATCCCGTTGCTTTAGAAGCCAAAGCTGATGAGCGAGATACTCGTGGATTCATCTCAATGACTATCATGCGACCGTCAATAGGGTTGATGGAAAACTGGACATTTGATCCACCAGTATCCACACCAATTTCTCGCAATACTGCAATAGAAGCGTTGCGCATTAACTGATACTCTTTATCCGTCAATGTTTGCGCTGGAGCAACGGTAATCGAGTCACCTGTATGCACACCCATGGGATCTAAGTTCTCAATTGAGCAAACGATGATGCAGTTATCGGCGCGGTCACGTACTACTTCCATCTCGAACTCTTTCCAACCCAAGAGAGACTCTTCAATCAAAAGTTCACCCGTTGGGGATAAATCTAAACCACGCTTACAAATCTCTTCAAACTCTTCACGGTTGTATGCAATGCCACCGCCTGATCCACCCATGGTGAACGAAGGACGAATGACCACCGGGAAGCCAGAACTCCCTGTTTCTTGCTGAATACGTTGCTGGACAACGTGCGCTTCTTCCATTGAATGAGCAATGCCAGATTTTGCAGAGCCTAGACCAATTTTGGTCATGGCATCTTTAAACTTCTGACGATCTTCAGCTTTATCAATCGCCTCTGGTGATGCTCCAATGAGTTCGCAACCGTATTTCTCCAATACGCCATGATGATGTAAATCTAATGCGCAATTCAAGGCAGTTTGACCGCCCATTGTTGGCAAAATCGCATCTGGACGTTCGGTAGCAATAATGCGCTCCACGACTTCCCAGGTAATGGGCTCAATGTAAGTCACATCAGCCATCTCAGGATCGGTCATGATGGTCGCAGGATTACTGTTTACCAAAATGACTTTGTAACCTTCGTCACGTAAAGCTTTACATGCTTGAGCACCTGAATAATCAAATTCACAAGCTTGGCCGATCACAATCGGACCGGCACCAATAATTAAGATACTTTTTATGTCGCTACGCTTAGGCATTATTTGCCTCCCTGGTTGCTGGCATTCTGGGCGACATTCATCAACTCCACAAAACGGTCAAATAAATAGGCAATATCATGCGGGCCAGGAGATGCCTCGGGGTGACCCTGGAAACAAAATGCTGGCTTATCTTTCCACGCAAGACCTTGGAGTGAACCATCAAACAAAGAAACATGGGTTACACGTAAGTTGTCTGGCAAGGCATTAGCATCTACAGCAAAGCCGTGATTTTGAGAAGTGATGGCTACGCGCCCAGTATCTAAATCTTTTACTGGATGATTAGCGCCATGGTGACCAAACTTCATCTTTAAGGTTTTAGCGCCTGCTGCTAAGCCCATAATTTGATGGCCTAAGCAAATGCCAAAAGTGGGCACACCCTTCTCAATAATTTCTTTAGCTGCAGTAATTGCGTAATCACAAGGGCCAGGATCGCCAGGCCCATTTGAGAAAAAGACGCCATCAGGGTTCATTGCCAATACTTGAGCTGCGCTAGTTTGAGCTGGTACAACCGTGATTTCACAGCCACGCTCAGTGAGCATACGCAAAATGTTGCGTTTCACACCAAAGTCATAGGCCACTACTTTTTTAACGGGCTTGCTTTGATCAAGGGAGCGGTAAGCTGGCAGACCATTAGGGCCATGCAAATCCCATTCCGCTTCACGCCAATCATAAGCATCCTTAGTGCTGACCACCTTAGCCAAATCTAAACCAGCCATGCCAGGAAATGCCTTGGCTAATTCCAGGGCTTTTTTACCCAAAACCTCAAGGTCATCACCTAACTTGCCAGCAACAATGGCGCCAGACTGAGCACCTTTATCACGCAAGATCCGAGTGAGCTTACGAGTATCGATTCCCGCTATACCAACTACACCAGACTTAGTCAGATAATCATCCAGGCCGCCTTCAGAACGGAAATTGGATACGCGCTTAGACAAGTCTTTAACAACAAGTCCAGCAGCATGAATTTGATTGGATTCCGCATCTTGGTCATTTACACCGACATTCCCAATATGGGGATAAGTTAGAGTAACAATTTGACGGGCATAACTAGGATCGGTGATGATCTCTTGATAGCCAGTAAGAGCGGTATTGAAAACGACTTCGCCAGTTGTGTCGCCAGGGGCGCCAATACTTAAACCGGGAAATAAAGTGCCGTCGGCTAATGCCAATACGGCTGGGGGAAAAGAAGGAAGCAAGGGTGACAAACCATCTCCAGTCCCTGCTCCATCCGACCCTCAACACCCCAAAAAGACCAACCCAGGACTG
>CAIYZI010000436.1 GCA_903930665.1 uncultured beta proteobacterium | reverse complement strand
TTACTTTGAGAGAGGACTAAATGAACAGAAAGTTGGAGTATTTCAATTAATTCTTCGCAAACTTGAAGAATTTACACATCAAAAATATATACCTGTGTGGCGTAAATCTGATCAAGAGGGTCTAGATCAACTATCTCAGGGCAAGGTGAATTTCATCATTGATCCGCCAATGCTTTCAAAAGAGGAGCTTCAACTGGGATCTCTCTCTAAGGCTATCCTATGGGGGCATGATGCAATTCTGACGAGAAAATCTCCAAATCCAAACGAAACGTCTCATTTAGAAAAAGTTGCTTTTTTTGATCGCGGATACGAGGATCCACCGATAAGATTTGAAAATAGGCAGAGCACATCTTTTAACTCAGAGCAATTAATCGCATCACTATTAATAAATGAGTCTGATGTTTTAGTATTACCCATTAGATTAGCGATACAGCTAGCAAATTCACACAATGGCGAGCTAGAAGTAGCAGGCCTATATAAACGTGAACCATTTTCCTATCGATGGTTAATCTCTCATGATGATGCACCTTTACATGAAATTCTTAAGCGCTTTCTCAATGGGTTAGACCCAGTAGAATCTGGAAAATTATTTTCTATCGGGGACTTTTCAAGAGCACAATCTAACAATATTCAGATCCCAAAAATTTTGGGAGGCCTTACTACCTTAGTAATTTTAATACTGGGAAGTTTGTTGTTCTGCGCTTGGAAAAGAAATCAACTTGCCCAAAATAAACAAAGGGTCGAGTTAATCGCCTCTAAAGAGCTTGCAGAAAATGCCAATGCTGCTAAATCAGCATTCTTGGCAACGATGAGTCATGAAATTCGTACCCCCATGAATGCGATCTTAGGAGTTCAGGAATTACTAATTAAGAGCCAACAATTTCCATCAAGTGACAAGCCCTTATTACAAAGTGCTCATGCTTCTGCAGAATCGCTTTTAGGGATACTCAATCAAGTGCTAGATTTATCCAAAATTGAAGCTGGTAAATTTACTCTCAATCCAGCGCCTCACTCTCTAAAAAATCTTATTGAAGATATAAATACTACTTTTACAACAGTCGCTCAGAAACGTAATCTCACATTGCGCATTTTTACTGATATAAAAATTTCTGAAGTATTAATGGTTGATACACTAAGACTTAGGCAAATTCTGCAAAATCTTTTGAGTAATGCGATTAAATTTACCAACCAAGGAGAGATCTATTTTTCAGTCACCGTCTTAGCCGATGACCATGCCGGACAACTCATTGAGTTTAGAGTAGTGGACACTGGGGTTGGCATGGGAACCCATGAAATCGAAAGGGCTTTGGAAGCATTCGAACAATTACCTACCAAGAATACTGATAGCTTGACCAACCATCAAAATGGCACTGGTCTAGGTCTAACAATTACGAATCATTTGGTTGTCGCAATGAATAGTCACCTACATTTTGAGAGTGCGCCTGGCTTTGGAAGTAATGTACATTTTTCTGTTGAATTTCCAAGAACCTGTGCTGCCCCGCTCGAATCTTTTCTTCATAAACTACCTTCAGGTACTCAAGCGCAATTTATTGCAAATAGCGAAAATGGGCGAAATGGATGTCTTCATGCGTTAGTCGTAGAAGACCATCCAGCAAATCGCCAAATACTATCTTTGCAATTGCAAGCGCTCGGCATCAAAGTATGGGTCTGTGAAAATGCTAGTACCGCACTATACCTCGTTGGAGAAAATCGCTTTGACCTTATACTTACAGATCAGTCAATGCCTGGAATGCAATGTTCTGAATTAGCCAAAGAAATCCGGACTCGCGGCAATAAAGAAATGGTGATTATTGGTGTCACGGCTGATATTTATGCCCTAGACTCTCGTCATCAATTTTTAGCAGCTGGCATGAATGGAGTTCTCATTAAGCCCCTTAGCTTAAATACCCTAGAAATAGAATTAGCCCGCTATTTCAAATTAGTGCAACCCAATTCTTCAGAAATCTCTCAGCGACTTAACCCATCTACACCCTATTCTTTTGATGCCTTCCAAAATCTTTTAAATGAGAATCCTGAGAACATCCTCATCATTCTTGATGAAATCAAAAAGGTTCACAATGAAACACTATTGGAACTCAAAATATTGTCTTCCAGCAATTCCCTTGAAGATAAGCAATTTAGAGGCATGGTTCATAAAATCAAAGGGGGTGCTCAACTTTTAAATGCCCAAGAGTTTATTAAACAGTGTCAAAGTATTGAGAGCGGTTCAACCACCCCTGAAAATGTTATTCAATTCATGAGGATTCTGGAAG
>CAIYZI010000435.1 GCA_903930665.1 uncultured beta proteobacterium | reverse complement strand
TCGCAGGAATTGCCCCAATTAGCTCCCCTCGTATTTCAGTGGCAGTCATGATTGATGAACCAACGGGTGGAAGTTATTATGGTGGCGATGTAGCCGCACCTGTATTTTCAACGATTGTTAGCGAAACCTTACGTACATTAAATGTGCTTCCAGATAGTAGCGTTAAGCAAGCTACGCTGGCTGATGGTGGTGCGACTGATACGCCAGTCGCTAGCGCAAAAGTACAGCATGTGGTTTCAAAAAAATGAGTGTGATGATGAATATTTCACCTGCTCATCTAATAAGTCATTTACAGGGCTTGGTAGCTGCATCAGCAAAAATTCGTGCCGATAGTCGTCAAATTCATCCTGGCGATATCTTCTTTGCTTATCCGGTCGGCCATGGAGCAAGCTTGCGCGATGGTCGTCATTACATTGCAGCCGCTTTGGACGCTGGAGCATCTGCCGTCGTATTCGAGGCCGCAGGCGCAGATTCTCAATACTTGAATCATCCCCAATGTTTTGCTGTTGAAGGTTTGAGTAAACTGGCGGGTGAGTTATGTGCCCAATGGTATGGTCAACCAAGTTTGAAATTAAAGATCATTGGTGTTACGGGTACTAACGGAAAAACAACGGTTACACAGTGGCTTTCTCAGGCATTAGATGATGCGTCTCAACGTGTAGCCGTTATGGGTACATTGGGCTCTGGATTTCCTGGTGCTTTAGTACAAACTGGATACACCACACCAGATGCTCCACGCCTTCAAACTCAATTAAAAGAAATCTTCGATGCAGGAGCTAAACAGCTTGCAATGGAGGTTTCATCTCATGCACTGGATCAAGAACGCATTGCTGGTATTCAATTTCATTGCGCAGTATTTACCAATTTGACGCAAGATCATTTGGACTATCACGGCAATATGGCTGATTATGCTCAAGCAAAAGCAAAGTTATTTCAGTGCGCTGGTTTAGAGCATGCTGTCTTAAATTTTGACGATAGCTTTGGTCGTGAGTTGGCTATGCAGTTACTCACTCAGAAGGCTATCAAAGTTTGGGGTTATGCACTAAATAAAGATGCTTTCAAGGGTTTTGAAAAGTTTGGCGATGTTTTGCAGCGTATTTATGCCAAAAATACTTTTTTAACAAATAATGGTTATGACTCCTCTTTTATCTATGAGGGTGTTGGGGAAAATACAGTCCATGTATCCGTTCTAGGTGAATTTAACTTATGCAATAGTTTGGCTGTATGGACAACGTTACTGACCCAAGGGCTAAGTTGCGTTGATGCAAGTAAGCGCTTGGGTAAATTGCGCCCCGTATCAGGTCGCATGGAGCTCATCACAGCGTTTAAGAATTCAAAAGCCAATGGCCCGTTGGTACTTGTGGATTATGCGCACACACCAGATGCCTTAGAAAAGGCTTTGATTGCTTTACGACCAATTGCCAATCAGCGCAATGGAAAAATTTGGTGTGTATTTGGCTGTGGCGGTGATAGAGATTCTGGTAAGCGTCCACAAATGGGTCGTGTAGCTGAGCAATATGCCGATCGCGTTGTAATCACAAGCGATAACCCTAGATCTGAAGATCCGGAAGTCATTGTTTCTATGATTCGCGCTGGGATGTCTGTTGATGTTACTCACATTCAGTCAATTACCGATAGAGCCGCAGCCATTATGGCGGCAGTTCGACATGCCGCTGAAGAGGATGTGGTTCTGGTGGCTGGCAAAGGTCACGAGTCTACTCAGGAAATCAACGGTAAAAAGTTTGAATTTTCTGATCAAGAGCATATTCAGCTTGCTGCCGGAGGTGCGGCTTGATGTTAGTCATGACCAATCTTGCGCAGGTTCACGCCATGCTCCCAGGTAGTCAACTGGTGAATATTTCAAAAGCAGAAGCAGAGACTTTGAAATTATCTAGGGTGGGTACTGATAGCCGTCAAATTGATCAGCATGAGCTTTTTGTTGCATTATCTGGTGAGCATTTTGATGCGCATGCGTTTTTAAACGACGTGGCTAAAGCTGGGGCGAGTGCTGCCTTAATTAGTAAGGTTGAGCAGTGCCCAGAAAATTTTCCCGCAGTTTGCGTAGAAAACACCCGACTTGGTTTAGGGCATCTTGCTAAAGCCTGGCGAGCAAATTTTGATATTCCTGTTGCGCTAGTTACTGGTAGCAATGGCAAAACCACCGTCAAAGAAATGATTGCCTCGATATTTAAGGCTGCCGTTGGTGAAGACTGTGCTTTAGTAACCAAGGGAAATCTTAATAATGAGATTGGACTCCCTTTAACGCTCTTGCGTTTGCGTTCAACGGATCAGCTTGCAGTCATTGAGTTGGGCATGAATCATCCGGGTGAGACAGCTCAATTGGCACAGATTGCTCAAGCGAATATCGCACTCATTAATAATGCTCAGCGCGAGCATCAAGAATTCATGACATCGGTTGCTGCTGTTGCACAGGAACATGCAACAGTTTTAGCTGCACTTCCCGAAGATGGTGTAGCAGTTTTTCCGGCTGATTCTGAATTTTCAGATGTTTGGAGGAGGGCTGCTGATGGTCGTCGAATCATGGATTTTATGTTGCTTTCAGTGCCATCAGATGTAAAAGCCTCTGTAAGTGGACAAGTTTTACCGAATGGCCATGTGCAAATACAAACAGCCCAAGGCCCTACTGAAGTGCAGTTACAAACTTTGGGTAGCCATAATGTGCGCAATGCATTAGCTGCTACTGCAGTTGCATTAGCTGCAGGTGTAAGTCTTGCAAAAATTAAAGAAGGTCTTGAATCCTTTTCTCCTGTTAATGGCAGGATGCAAGTCAAAACTCTCAGTGCGGCTCACACCTTAATTGATGACACTTATAACGCCAACCCTGATTCAGTAAGAGCTGCAATTGATGCTTTAAAACAATCTGGCAATCTCTCTTGGTTAATCTTGGGTGATATGGGTGAGGTTGGTAATCAAGGACGAGCTTTTCATCATGAAGTTGGCGCATATGCAGCCGAGCAAGGTGTAGAGAAATTATTTGCATTGGGCGAGGAATCGGAAGAAGCGGTGAGAGGTTTTGAAGAGACTAAGAAAAAATTAAGTCTTACATCGTCTGCAGAACACTTTACTGAAGTTGGGGATTTGAATCTGAAGTTAGCAAATGCTTTGCAGGCGCATCAAGGCCATCCTACTGCTGAAAAGTTAAATATATTGGTTAAAGGATCTCGTTTTATGCGCATGGAGCGTGTGGCACAAGCCTTATTAGAGGGGGCTAAAACATGCTCCTAATGCTAGCTCAGTGGTTGCAAGATGATTTTGGATTCTTTAGGGTGTTTAATTACATCACTTTTAGGGCAGTGATGGCAACGGTTACCGCGCTATTAATCGGTCTGGCTGCGGGCCCTTGGGTAATTCGTAAATTGGTTGAATTAAAAATGGGGCAGGCCGTTCGTACTGATGGTCCTCAAACCCATTTAGTGAAATCCGGCACACCTACTATGGGTGGCGTATTGATTTTGCTGGGGATTTTTATTTCTTGCATGCTCTGGGCCGATTTAAGCAATCGCTTTATTTGGATTGTGATGATTGTGACTTTTGGATTTGGTTTGGTGGGTTGGGTTGATGATTATCGCAAGGTAGTACGTAAAGATCCTAAAGGGATGGCCTCCAGAGAAAAATTCTTTTGGCAGACGCTAATTGGTTTATTTGCCGCAATTTATTTGGCATTTTCAGTTTCCGAGGTAAATAACCTCAAAGTGCTGCAATTGTTTTTTGAATGGCTTAAGAGTGGATTTGCATTGAATTTGCCTGCCAAGTCAAATCTCTTAATTCCATTTATGAAAGAAATTAGCTATCCATTAGGTGTGATGGGCTTCATTATTTTGAGTTATTTGGTCATTGTTGGAAGCAGTAATGCTGTGAATTTGACCGATGGTTTAGACGGTCTGGTCATCATGCCAGTGATTTTGGTGGGCGCGGCATTAGGTGCCTTTGCTTATGTCATGGGTAACGCAATTTACGCTAAATACTTGCTGTTCCCTTACATACCAGGTGCTGGTGAATTAATGATCTTTTGTGGCGCGATGGGGGGAGCGGGATTAGCTTTTCTTTGGTACAACACGCATCCCGCACAGGTATTTATGGGTGATGTTGGGGCGCTTGCTTTAGGTGGCGCCTTGGGAACCATTGCGGTAATCGTGCGACAAGAAATTGTGCTCTTTGTGATGGGCGGCATCTTTGTGGCGGAAACCTTCTCTGTAATGCTTCAGGTGATTTGGTTTAAGTTCACCAAAAAACGCTTCGGTGAAGGTCGTCGTATCTTCCGTATGGCTCCTTTGCATCACCATTTTGAATTGAGTGGCTGGAGAGAGACTCAAGTAGTTGTACGTTTTTGGATTATCACAATCCTTTTAGTCTTAATTGGCTTATCTAGTTTGAAATTACGTTAAGCCATGCATAACTTAGAAAACACCTTCGCAAATCCACTCATGGTCAATGATGAGGGTTATGAAGCGCCTCATCGATTCCTTATTATCGGTTTGGGCGAGTCTGGCGTTGCTATGGCCAAGTGGTGTTTGCGTAATGGTGCTTCTGTGCGTCTAGCTGATACACGTGAAAAAACCCAATTAAGCAATAAGCAAAAAACATGGCTTGCTGAGCTTGAGTTTTCAGGACTTGGAGATATACATTTCGGCCCATTCAATCATGGCTTATTGAGCGATATCGATGTGATAGGTATCAGTCCAGGTTTATCACCACTTCAAGAGCCTGCCCAATCACTTCTTGCTCAAGCGCAAGAACGAGGCATTGATATTTGGGGTGAGATAGAATTTTTTGCAAGAGCAATAGCGGCAATGAGTCGTATGGCTCAAGCAAATGATTTGCAATATCAACCTGCGATCTTAGCTATTACAGGGACCAATGGTAAGACCACTACTACCGCTTTAACTGGCCAATTATGTGAGCGTGCCGGTAAAAAGGTAGCGGTAGCTGGCAATATTAGCCC